>JAHKKJ010000681.1 GCA_020027655.1 Deltaproteobacteria bacterium
CCAACGGAATTATTCCTTTACTTGGCGGACCGGGCGCAGCATATCCACGAAGTCATCATTCCTGCGCTTGAACAGGGAAAGATTGTTCTTTGCGATCGGCACACGGATTCGACACTTGCTTATCAGGGTTACGGACGCGAGATAGACCTTGGATTGTTACGAAGCCTTAATGATATCGCTAGCCAGGGAATCAAGCCGGATCTTACGCTGCTGTTTGACTGCCCGGTAGAAATCGGGTTGTCTAGAGCTGTTCAGCGTCAGTCCCAAACGACCTCAGGACGAAACGAAGATCGCTTTGAGCGGGAAAAGATCGAGTTTCACGAAAGGGTTCGTACGGGGTTTGTTGAGTTGGCGCGGGCCGAGCCACACAGATTCCGCATAATCGATGCGGCGCGATCCGCCGAAGACGTCGGGCAAGAGATCAAGAACATTATCGATGGAGAGCTGACATAGATGAGTTTTTCGCAAATCGTTGGCCATCAAAAACAGGTAGAAATCGTGCGCCAAGCGTTGAACCATGGGCGGCTGCATCATGCCTATCTCTTCTTAGGCATGGAGGGGGTCGGTAAGAAAACGATTGCTCTCGGCCTTGCCAAAGCGATTCATTGCTCGGCGGCGACCGGCGATTTCTGTGGCGAGTGCGCGGATTGCGCGCGTATTCAAGACGGCAACCACCCGGATGTCCGCATCATCGAGCCTCTGGCCGGGAAAAAAGAGATCAGCATTCAGCAGATTCGTGAGCTGGAAAAGGAACTGAATTTTCGATCCTTTTCCGGCAAGAAAAAAATCGCCATCTTGAATCCTGCCACCTTGATGAACCTATCCGCACAAAACGCGCTCTTGAAGACCCTCGAGGAGCCGCCTCGCGATTCTCTGTTGATATTAATTGCGGCCAACGGTGGCGCACTCCTGCCAACCTTACGATCGCGCTGCCTCCGGATTAGTTTCGGTCCACTGGCGCGAGACCTTATCAGCGGTTTTTTGGTCTCCCGCAAAGGATTAGAGGCGGAGACGGCGGAATTTTTGGCAGCGATGAGCCTAGGAAGCTTAGGTGCGGTCGTTAGTATTGACACGCAAGAGTTGCTCGAAAGACGGCGAGAATGGGTGCGGCTGATTTCCGGTCTACGTGCCGGAGATTACCGTGCGGCCACCGATGCCGCAGAGGTTGTGGCGGGTAGCAAAGACGATTCCTTGAGATTTCTTGAATGGCTTGAAAGTTGGGTTCGCGATCTGCTGGCATATAGCGTCACGCGGAACCCGCAAGATATCGTCAATATTGACATGTTACCTCAGATTCAGAGGCAATCAGCTACCACCGACTTCGAGCGCCTTTTCTCTCGGATCGCCGAGGCGAAAGCAGCGATCGGGGGAATACAAAGAAATCTAAACCGCCGCATGGTGATCGAGGATTTGCTACTGAACGCGGTTGAGGCGAGTTGATGGACCGCATTTACATCACCACTCCGCTCTATTACGTCAACGCCGAACCTCACCTGGGCAGCGCGTACACGATGATCATCACCGATACGCTGGCGCGCTATTATAAGGCAAACGGTTGGGAAGCTTTTTACCTCACCGGTACAGACGAGCATGGCGACAAAATCGCTCAGGCCGCTGCGCAGGCAGGAGTGGATCCTAAGCCCTTTACGGATCAAATGAGCGCGACCTTCCAGGCGGCCTGGGATAGTTGTGGCTTTTCGTACGATCACTTTATTCGTACCACGGATGCCTATCATGTGCGTTATGTGCAAGAGCTCCTGACGAAAGTTTACAAAGCCGGAGATATCTACTTCGATCGCTATGGCGGGCTCTATTGTTTCGGCTGCGAGCGCTTCTATACGGAAAAGGAACTGGTGGACGGCAAGTGCCCAGATCACCGAACCGTGCCGGAGCTCATCGAGGAGGAGAACTATTTCTTTCGCATGAGTAAATACCAGGACCGGCTATTACGCCACTTGGAAGAGCATCCCGACTTCATCAGACCCGAGGGCTTCAAGAATGAAGTGGTTGCGATGCTGCGTGAACGCATCGGCGATCTGTGCATCTCCCGTCCCAAGAGTCGTCTCACCTGGGGCATCGAAATCCCCTTCGATCAGCGTTACGTGACTTACGTGTGGTTCGACGCGCTCATCAACTATGTGAGTGCGCTGAAACATAGGGGAGAAGAGTTCTTCGAGAAATTTTGGCCCCAAGCCGAACATTTCATCGGCAAAGACATCCTCAAACCCCACGGCATCTTTTGGCCGACCATGCTGATGGCAGCCGGCTTGCCGCTATACAAGCATTTGAACGTGCATGGCTTCTGGACCAGTGAAGGTCAGAAAATGTCCAAGAGCTTAGGAAACACCGTCTCACCGCTGGAGATGAAGGAAAGGATCGGCATGGATGCCTTTCGTTACTTCGTGTTGCGCGAGAGCGTGTTCGGACAAGACGCGGACTTTAGGGAAGATGCTCTTGTAGCGCGCTACAATGCTGACTTGGCCAACAACCTCGGGAATTTGGTCAGCCGAGTACTCGCGATGCAGAACAGATATTTTTCCGGTGCCGTCCAGCCATTGAGCGGCGACTGGCGAAAAGAAGATCAAGCGCTCAAAGATAAATTTGCTCAGGCGGAGACAGAGCTGCATCGTCATATGGTGGAACTCCAGTTTCATCGTGCCCTTGAATCGGTTTGGGCTGCTATCGATCATGCTAACCGTTATATCGTGCAGACCGCGCCGTTTACTTTGTTCAAGGATCCTGCGCAGCGAACGCGGGTCGGGGAAGTTCTTCATCATCTGCTCGAAGCCATTCGTCAGATCTCTCGGTTGCTTGCGCCGTTCATGCCGGACACCGCAAAGGAGCTGCGGCGTCTCCTTGAGCTCAAAGAAGGCGACGGAGATTATCGCGCCCTTTGGGGCGAGTGTTTCTCGCCGGGTCATAAGATCGACGGTCCAACGGTTCTTTTTCCACGCATCGAGCTGCCTAGCGAAGCTTAGTGGGTTGCCGTGATGCAGAAAAGTGGTCTAGGGCTGATCGATAGCCACGCACATATTCAGGGTAAGGAGTACACCGGTGACACCGCGGCGGTTATTCAGCGGGCCGGTGAGGCGGGCGTAGAGCAAATTATAGTCGTCGGTGGCGCGGGTGACATGTCGAGCAACACCGCCGCGGTTGCCCTCGCTGA
>JAHKKJ010000682.1 GCA_020027655.1 Deltaproteobacteria bacterium
GAAGGATTCCCGCTAAAAGAAATCCACGGCTTCTCCGACATGCCGCCGGCGCTGACGGGCTCGCCCTGGATGCTGGGTTTAATGATCAAGGCGCCGCATCCCAATGCGGCCCGCGTGTTTTTGAACTGGATCGTTTCCAAAGAAGCGTTGGAAATCTATGCTCGCGCCGAGGGTAGAGCAACACTGCGCAAGGATGTCGACGAATCCTATATACCGGCGGAGCAGATCCCAAAAACCGGCGTCAATTATTTTGATAGTTTCGACTGGGACTGGACAGTCGCCGGCAAGGAAAAAGTTCGGCTGCGAATGAAAGAGCTGCTGGTGCGTTGATTGTGAACGTGTGACGCATGAAACGATTGCGGTTGCTGCTGATCCGACCGGAGGGGAGTGAGCCTTCACCTGCGGATCAATCGCTAGGGGCGAGATTGGCTGCGCTCCATGGGCCGGGCCATGGTCTCGTTGATCTAGAGGAGGACTCGTTTGGACGCGGCGATCTTGGGTATTTGGAGAAAAGACTCCATCATTGGATGGGGAGGATCTCCGGGATCGTCGGTGCCACCAACGTCCCGGAATCGGCCCGTTTGAGCGAAATCGCCGAGAAGTTAAACGTGTTGTGCTTTGTTTCCAACAACAACGTTTCGGTCTGGCAGGGGCGGGGCCAGGTCTTTCACATCGGTCTGCCTACACCGCAAACTGCGACGGCGGTGGCGCGACTGCTGCAGAGAGCAGGCTTCGGGCGTGTCTTCTTATTGTATGACGAAACCGAGTTTCAGGCCCGAGTTGCCGCCAACATGGTGGAAGCCTTGGACAAATGTGGCATTCGGGTTAATTCAAAGGCCGGCTCGGAGTCCGGCTGGTTGGACGAAGCGCGGAGATGGAAACCGCAAGTGTTCTACCTCATATACTCAGAAGAAAACCGGGCGTTGCCCATCGCCAGACTTTTCAGGAGCGAAGAGCCGAAAATTCCGCTTATGTTAGGCAGATCGCTTTTGCGCTCGAGTTTCATTGCATCCCTCGGCGCCGCTGCTGACGGCGTTTTGTTCGTCGACTTTTTTCGCCGGGGCGAGCAGAGAGACGATCCGGTGGCTGAGTTCACGAGCGCTCTGCTTAAGAACGCGGTGGACTGTCCCACTGCCAATCACGGTTTCGGTTGGGATGCGATGGCTCTTTGCGCGGTTGCCCTGTCGAAAGGCGACGGAAATCCCTTGCATGCTATTGAATATCTCGAATCGGGAGCGATTATAGAGGGCGTCACGGGCCAGTTCCGCTTCAGCAGGGAAAACCATAATGGCCGCGAAGGACCGGGCCCAACCAGAATAAGCCGCTACCGCAACGGACGACTCGTGGAGGTCGATCATGTTTAAAATCGTCGTGATTTTTTTATTGTTTGCCGCCTCGGCAGCGGCGCAGCAGAAGGAGAAGGATTGGAACGAGATCCTCAGTGCGGCCAAGAAAGAGGGCAAGGTCGTCGTCGTTGGTTCACCCGACCCGGTCATGCGCAACGGCATCATTCCGAAGTTTACCGCGCGCTTTGGCATTCCCGTCGAATTCATCGCCGGTCGTTCGAGCGAGATCGTGTCGCGGGTGCAGACGGAGCGCTCCGCGCAGATTTACAGCGTGGATGTGTTTCTAGCGGGTCCGGACACTACGGCAAATGAGCTCTTCGGGGACAAGATCATCGATCCGCTCAAGCCGTCGCTGGTATTGCCGGAGGTCGTGGACGGCTCGAAGTGGAAGACCGGAAAGGTCTGGTTCTTGGATCCGGAGGAAAGGTTCGTGGTTCGGCCGTTCAGCAGCGTTGCGAGCTTGCTTTTCATCAATACCGATCATGTCAAACCGGACGAATTGCGTTCGGTGAAAGACCTGCTCAATCCGAAATGGCGCGGAAAAATATCCACCGAAGATCCCACAACGACGGGAGCTGGATCGAACATGGCGGCGCGCTTTTACAACCAAATCGGCGAAGAATTCGTCAAGAGCCTGTACATCGATCAGAAACCGGTGCGCAGCCGGGACCGCAGACAAATGGCGGACTGGCTTGCCCGCGGCACGCATCCGATTTGTTTCAACTGCCGCGAAGACGACGTGCGGCCGTTGATTAAAGAGGGATTCAAGCTGCTCGAAATCTTCGAGCTTGCGGGCGTGCCAGGGACGATCAACGGCTCTCCGTGGCTGCTCTCCGTGGCAAACAAAGCGCCGCATCCCCGAGCGGCCCAAGTCTTCGCTAACTGGATTCTTTCCAAGGAGGGGCTGGAGATTTACGCGCGGGGTTACGGCTCGGTGAGCATGCGCACCGATATCGACGAATCGTTTCTTAACCCCGGAAACATTCCCAAGGCGGGCGTCAAATACTTCGACGATACGGATTGGAAGTGGATCGTGACCGGCCGGCACGAAAACAGGGAGAAGGTCTGGAAGCTCCTCAAGGCGCGCTGAGCGCGCGGTTCAAGTTGTTCAAACCGTTCAAGATGTTCAAAACGTTCAATTCGTGAGACATGCCGGTGCGATCGAGAAAGCGCCGTCTCGGGTCTAGAGTCGAGTTGTTGGTAGCAACAAGAGCGAGCCTTTACAGGGCTTCTGCGGCTTGAACCATTTGAACGGCTGGAACGTTTTGAACCAGAGATTGTAATCGAGGAGGAAAACTATGGCAGCCAAGAAAAAAATCCGAATCTATTATCGTGCGCCGAGTCACGTGCCTTTGTGGAAGGTGATGGAGGAGTGCGGTTTTCTGGAGAAGCACGGTTTGGAGATGGACTTTGGTTCTTTGGAAGGGCAGCGCAAGCGTGCCGCTGAGGGACTCAAATCCGGTGAGCTCGACATCGTTTCGGGGAATCACCATAATCTCTATGCTCGAAAGGCGCTCAACGGCGATCCCTACGTCCATATCGCGCAGAGCAATAACTCCTGGCGCGAAAACTATCTCGTCATGGGAAACGGCATCCATAGTCTTCAAGATCTCAAAGGCAAACGCGTCGCGATGGACGATTACGACGGCCACACGGGACTGAATGTTTGGCTTTATTTGCGACAGCATGGCTTGGAAGAAGGGCGGGATGTCGAGCTTGTGACCGGCGCCAAGAGGGGTGTGGAACGCGCGAAGGAGGTCATGGACGGCAAATATGAGGCGACGTTTATCCGAGCCGTGGATCAATTGCGGGCACGGAAG
>JAHKKJ010000683.1 GCA_020027655.1 Deltaproteobacteria bacterium
CGTTGTGTCCCGCCCCCTCCCGGGGAACCATTGCCGGGCTTCGTGCAATGGGTGAACGCGGCACCAACTCCCACCCGACCTTCTGGGTGTGATATGCGAAGCGCAAAACGGCTTTGATGCCCGCTCTAGCAGTTCAGCCCGTCTGGTGGAATGATGCGCGCATCCGTTCCATCCAAGACGCATGGGTCAAGACAAGACTCCTGACTTCCTTCCTTCTTCGATCAATCGCCGGTGCGTCCTGACTTTCAGTAACTCCCTGGTAGAGACGGATGACAAGGAATGAATAGTCTGTGCTCGCTGTGTGCGACAGCTTGGCTGGCAGTGAGTATGATTGAATGGCGAAAGCGTACGGGGGTTTCGAAACTGCGATGGACTCCTTTGTAGCGCGCGAAGGCAAATCAGGTGAGTGACATTTTGATGATCCCATCTTCGAGCCACTCGGCTTTTCCTGCAAGAATATCTTTTGCAAGTCGGTATACCGTGGTGTCATCATCCCAGAATGACGTCCGGGACGAGAGCAACGGTGTGGGATGGAAGTCTTCTTTGACTCGTGAACAGAAATACGTGATCAGGGACTTCGCAAGCTCCTTTTCTTTGATCTCCTTCTGGGAGCCGTACCAGACGATCGCTTCAATGGACAAGAGGTGCATACTTGCTTTGACAAGACGTTTCATGAGCAGTTGCTTGGGCACGAGCCTCCGCCGATGACGCGCAGCGGCCCCAAGCGTCTTTCTGGCCAATTCTCGACTCTTCTCTCCCACAAAACGTTCCCATGCTTCATAGGGTCCTGTCGCGGAGCCGTTTTTCTCATGGGCGGACAGGGTGTTGAAGGACCGGGACAGGACCTTTACAAAAAAGGGAGTGGCGCGCAGCATGTCCTTGATCTGCCACTCGAGGAAGGCGGTTCCCTGCTTAAAATACTCCTCCAGTCCTTCCCTCCCGATCCAGAGCGTCAAAATGCCGTTCGTCCCTTCCCAAATGACGTTGATCAAGGCGTCTCGTATCATCCGTTCGATCGGCACCGGAATTTCACCGCGGAGACGAAGCGACTCCTGGGTCTCAAACGCGCGCCCACCGTAGATGCGAAACAGATCGAGCAATGATTCCAACAGCCATTCAGTGGCTAAGATCTTTGCGGCCGCCGATTCGAGGCGAACATCCTCCTTGGCATCTGCCCAGAGACCCGTGATCTTTACCAGCGCTTCGAGCGCGAGCACACGTGAAGCCATCAGCACGACCTTCGATCCAATGTCCGTGTGCTCCCCTATCGGACGATCATACTGGACTCGTTGCTGCGCGCGCATCCGGGCAAACCACAGGCACTTTTTCAGAATCCCCAAGCATGCGGCAGGAAGAGTGAGACGGCCGACGGTCAGGGTTTCTAACGCCCGGCGCAACCCCTTCCCCTCTTCTCCAAGCCGGTTCTCCATCGGCACAAAGACATCGCGCAAATGCACCTCGCCGTTGTAGATGCCGCGCACGCCCATAAACCGCAAACGCTTGCAGGTGCACCCGTGGGAACGTGTTTCGACCACAAACGCGCCGAACTGCCGTTCTTCCTTGGGACGATTGGCCTCGTGTGGCGCATTCACGATCTGTGCAATGACGACAAGCAGCGAGGCCAGAAATTGATTGTCTCGGCGCGGGGCATTCGTCGTGAACAATTTGTCGCCGGTGAGCCGATAGCCGACGATCCGGCCATCTTCCTTGACAGGGATCGCATAGGTCTTGAGGTTCCAGATATCGCAGCCGGCATCCTTCTCGGTCAGCGCAAATCCTGAAATCTCGCCTTTCGCAAGACGGGGCAAGAATCGTTGCTTCTGCTCGTCATTCCCGACGAGCTTGACAGGTTCCGCAACACCGATCGAATTATGCGCCGAGAGAAGGACGGTGATCGAGGCATCATGACCCCCAAGCAGTGTCGCAACCGTATGGTATTCAGACTGGGTGAGGCCGAGACCGCCGTATGTTTTCGGGATTTTGACGCCGAAGGCACCAATCGCCGCACAGGCCGTCACAATCTCTTCCCGAATCTCTCCTTCTTGATCGATTTGTTCCGGATCCACCTTCGCGAGCAACAGACGGAGCCTTTCTAAAAAGTCGTTTGCCGCCTCGCTGATGGGCGAAATCGAATAGGAGCTAAAGAGCTTCCTCCGAACGATTCCCTCGAACACACCGGAGATAAAACCCGAGTAGGCGTTCGTATCCCGGGAGGCTTCAGCTACCGCAAGGGATCCCTTAAAAAGTGTTTCGCTGGTGGCCATTCCGGTCTTTCTCCCGCTGTTCCCAACAAGGATGCGCGAGTCATCCTCGCAGCCGACGGATGCGGGCCACGAATAGACAGCATCAGGACTGATTATTCAGAACGCCGGAGGACCAGCCTGCGCGACGTCGAGCGGATGCCAGCGCGGGCAATGAAGCCTCGGTTGCGCCAGAAAACTGCGCCATTCGTGCCCTTATTCGCTCCTGGATGCGGCTGAGCGAGATGGAAATGCCGTGGGCGGCAAACCGCCCTTGAACCCGCTCGAACTGCTCTTTGATCGCCTCAGCCACTGATAGATAGCCGCAGCGAAGCAGATAGACTCGATCCCGGAAGCTGAGAAAGCTGCGTTCAAACAGCAGGCATTCGCTGGGTGTCGGTGAGATGACGAGAAATTTATCCGGATGTTCCCGTTGGTACAGCTCAGCCGCGAGAGAGAACCGCGCCTCCAGATTAATGCGTGAGGCCTGATCCCCGATAGAGAGAAAGCCCTTCTCGCCGACGCGCGAAGAAACACCGCTGCGGGGCTGGCCCCACGCGGCTCCCGTCCCGGCGAAAAGGTGCGGATGAATGATCAGCATAAAGTCGGCCTTCTTTTGGAGCGCCAGTTCAAAAAAGGCGATCCGACCGATGCCCGCGTCGATATAATCTCGCCCGTCAATCCGGACTGGGCAGAAGTAGATGGGAGCCGCCGATGATGCGGTGATAGCCCGGGAGATCGGAGTCTGGCGCCATCCTTCTTCGCCGAAGATGACGTTTTGTCCCGTTTCCAGATCAATGACCGGAATGTAGAGCTCCTTGTGCAGCTTTTCAAAATCGTTACTCAGCCCCTTTGTCGCAAACGTCATCTCCAGGTACCGGGCGAATGGCTCCAGCTTATAGACGCCGCTGGGGAGTGCCTGCTG
>JAHKKJ010000006.1 GCA_020027655.1 Deltaproteobacteria bacterium
ACGGCAATCTCCGGCTGGATCTGGATCTTTTGAACCTCCAAGCCTTCTGTTCTGAAATATCCGTTGCCCATGGCCACGACGACGGGCAACTCGAACAAACCCTGGCTCGGCGTCGCGATCATGACTCGTTCTGCTGCGGCGCAAAAAGCAGAAGAAAAAAACATGTAGAGAGGTATCACCTTCAGCAAAACGGTACGCATGGCCCTCTGGACGGTACCTGAATCCCGACCCGATCTTCCGTTATCGCTCATTTCAATAACTGCGGGTTTGATTCCCCGCAGCTTGCTGCGTAAAGAACTATTCCCAGACCTCAAGTCCGTGTCATTCCCGAATGCTTCTATCGGGAATCCAGGCGAGACCGCAACTGGCCCCCCGATTAAAACATTCGGGGGTGACGCCTTTGGGATAAATTCTCATCGCTATGTGCTGATCCCCCGTCAGCTTGCTGCGGGATAGTTCATTTACGCGGCGAACAATTCGCCGGCGGTCGAAAACATCATCGCCTTTATCGAAGGCCGGCCGCAGAACCTGGCCACCGAGAAGGATATTGAAAGGCAAAAACGAGGCGCGACGACCTGTCTGGCATGAGCTTCGTTTTGCTCGCCAGCGGGAGTAAGGACTGTAAGGTCACCTCAACAACTCGGCTATAATCGATGCGCCACACATCAGTTGACATGCCGCCTGGCTGTTGGATACTCTCCGCCCAGCAGATGAAGGGACGAAAGGAATTAAGGACATGAAGTTGCAAGGACAAGTTGCTGTTATAACCGGAGCGGGAAGAAATATCGGCAAGGCCATGGCGAAGTTATTCGCCGCAGAGGGTGCCAAGATCGCGGTTATCGAAATGCACGAGGGACGTGGCCAGGCGGTGGTCGATGAAATCAGTAAGACCGGCCAAGACGCCATGCTCGTATTGTGTGACGTCGCCAAATCGACCGACGTTGAAATGATGGTCAGTAAGGTAGTCGCGCGCTTTGGCGGCATCGATATTCTCGTCAATAACGCCGCGTTGACGGATCACGCCAACATCTTTGAAAGCACGGAAGAGGAATTCGATAAAGTTATCGCCGTAAGTCTCAAAGGACCCTATCTCGTGACGAAATATGTCGCGGCGCAAATGGCGAAACAAGGCAGAGGCGGAAAGATCGTCAATTTTGGCTCCACGTCCGGTCTGATTGGACGGGCCGACGGCATCGCCTATGCCGCGGCCAAAGCCGGCGTGATTAATATGACGCGAGCGATGGCCGTGCAGCTCGCCTCACATAGAATACGGGTCAATTGTGTCGTGCCAAATCGTTCCGGCTCCCCCGTCGGATTCGATGACGACGTAACGGGCAGCCGGACTTTTGAGAATCTTGCGGGACGATTGGGAACCGCGGAGGATCAGGCCAAGGCGGCGCTCTTCCTGGTGAGCGACGATTCCGACTTCATCTATGGACACCCGTTAGTTGTCGATGGTGGGGTCATGGCGACGGCGAACTTCCCCAAAAATCAGTTCGTCAAGTAACAATCATAACTTTCGGCATATCCAGCAAAACATCGCCCACCGGAATCAGCTCAACTCGTTTTTCAGCCAGCGCATGATCGTTGGCAATGTCTCGGGCGTTTGGCCCATGTGGCCGCCGGGGAAGACGCGGGCGGATTTCGGCGAGCCGTATTCGAGGAGAATGTAAAGATCCTCAATAGGAGTTTGGAGATCTTCCTTGCCGTTGACGATCAGCATGGGGCAAGAGGGTCTTTCTAACCAACCCTGGGTTTTCAGCGAGAGGGAAGGCCAGACTTCCGACAGCTCTGCCACATCTTTGACGCCGAAAATATTGCAACGAGCGACATCGTGATCCATGAGATAGCTTTCCGCGTTCGTAGATTCATTTAGCCAGTCGGGCTGGAAGAAGTAATGCACACCGCCGCCCCAGACCACCGACGCACGCAGGCGCTTGGTCTCGACGAAGGCCATCTTCGCGGCCCAATAACCACCAAAGCTCCGGCCCATGATGGCGATGCGTTGAGCATCGACGTCGGGTCGCTTTTCTAAATAGTCAATGACCGCAGTATAGAGCGCGTCTGCCGTCGTAGAGGCTTTGATGGGGCATTCACCCACGCCGGGCATGTCTAAGGCGCAAGTGCTCATTCCCGCTTCTTGCAACGCTTCGTCATATTCGTAGCTCTCGGCCTTGAAAGAGTCGATGCCGCCGAAATTAATCACCACCGAATGCTGACGGCCGTCGCGCGGAATGCGCAGGTAAGTAGGGATGATTTTATCGCCAAAGGGGATACTGACCCTTTCCAAGGGCGGTTCGAAAAATCGGCCTGCCTTCTCGTACATCTCCAAGCTCTTGCGGAAACACTCCTGTTTGCCAACGGTATACGGCACCGGATAACGCCCTGTCGCATAGTACGTGTAGGCTTGAACGTAGGCTTCCCGGGCATCCTTCAACCGCCCGGCTTGCTCGTGTCTGGTGGCTTTTTCTTCATACGCCCTTGCTAAACGGGACCACTCGGCGGCCCATAGTTCGGGATCCTTGGTTGTGAGATTGGCCAAAACGGATTCCACGTCTTCGCGCTTGGCGCGCCGAAAAATATTTCGCTTCCCCGTGCGATCACGGATCATCGCTTTGATCTCGTCGAGACTCTTCACTCGGCCCATGAGTGCCTCCTTGTCATTTTGGTTCAGTTGCGGCCTTATTGCCTGTGCTTGAACGGTCACAGCCGTTCGAGTCGTGCAATTCATTCAAAGGTGGGTCGAAAGTCTTTACCGTCCATCCTCGCCGACCGTGTAACTCACCTTGACAATAACTTCAAGCTCCGAGTAATATCCGCCTACTTTTCGTACCGGACGGATACGGTACTAGTGAAGGCAGCTACGAAATGAGTATGGTGTTCTTCAGTAAAATCACAGGCCATATCCACCCACTTTGGCGCGACCGACCAAGCCGCGGGATATGCTATAGGAAATGCAATCCGTGATATATTAAATCCACGGATGTTGAGCTGCGTGCGCGGAGGTCGAACCGCGTAGAACCTTGGCAACATTGTAATCATGGCCGATCTCATTCAAGTCAAGAACCTTCAAACCTCTTTTTTTACGCCTGAAGGCGAAGTACGGGCGATCGACGGGGTTAGTTTCGACATATCGGAGGGGAAAACGCTCGGTCTGGTGGGTGAGTCCGGTTGTGGCAAGAGCGTGACGTCGCTCTCGATTATGCGTTTGATCCAGTCACCGCCGGGGAAGATCGTCGGTGGGGAGATTTCCTATCGCGGCCGTGATCTGCTCAAGCTGAGCAACGAGGAGATGCGCAAAATCCGCGGCAACGAGATTTCTATGATTTTTCAGGAGCCCATGACCTCGCTCAATCCGGTTTTTACCGTCGGTAATCAGATCGGGGAGGCGATCCGCCTGCATCAGGGGTTGGGCAAGAAACAAACGCGCGAGAAGACCATTGAAATGCTTCGGCTGGTCAAGATCGCCGATCCGGAGTCTCGCGTGGATTCTTATCCTCATCAGTTGAGCGGCGGGATGCGCCAACGGGTGATGATCGCCATGGCACTGTCCTGCAATCCGAGTCTCTTGATCGCCGACGAGCCGACAACGGCGTTGGATGTAACCATTCAGGCGCAGATTCTAGAGCTGATGAAAGAGCTGCAGCAAAAGATCGGCATGGCCCTTTTGCTGATTACGCACGATCTCGGAGTCGTGGCGGAGCAGGCCGACGAGGTCGCGATCATGTATGCGGGTAAGATCGTTGAACGCACGAGCGCGCAAGCGATCTTCGCGCGACCTTTTCATCCCTACACGGTGGGTCTGCTCAATTCTCTGCCCGGCACGGGAGACAAAAAGAAAAAGCGCCTGGATGCGATCCCGGGTGTCGTGCCGAGTCCGCTGCATCTCCCGAGCGGCTGTCGATTCCGCGACCGCTGCCCCAGGGCTGCCGGGCTGTGCGCTGATGCGGAGCCTCAGCTGATAGAAAAGCAACAAAATCATTTTGTCGCCTGTCATTTCCCTGAAACCGGGCAGCGGGTCGGCACGCAAAATTGATGGCTGCGAATCGCTATGAGCCTGTTAGAAATTCGTGATCTCAAAAAACATTTTCCGGTGGGCGAGGGCCTATTCTCACGCAATAAGGGTGCGGTCAAGGCGGTGGACGGTGTGAGTCTGAGCGTGGAGGAGGGTGAAACCTTAGGCATCGTCGGCGAGTCCGGCTGCGGCAAGTCGACGCTGGGACGAACCATTCTTCGGCTCATTGAGCCGACCAGCGGCGAGGTCTATTTCCAGGGGAAAAACCTGCTGGCTCTGTCCCAACGCGAACTCCGCGATACGCGGCGGCAAATGCAGATCATTTTTCAGGATCCCTATGCCTCTCTGAATCCGCGGATGCGCGTCGGCGATATCGTCGGCGAAGGTTTGGAAATTCACAAACTCGCGAGGGGCAGAGCCAAGCGCGACCGCGTCAATGAATTGCTCCATCAGGTGGGCCTCCGCGAGGATCATTACAACCGTTACCCCCACGAGTTTAGCGGCGGGCAGCGCCAGCGCATCGGTATCGCGCGCGCCCTGGCCGTGAACCCTAAATTTATTGTCTGCGACGAGCCGGTCTCTTCGCTGGATGTTTCGATTCAGGCGCAGATCATCAATCTCCTGCAGGAGCTGCAGGAGAAGATGCACTTAACCTATTTTTTCATTTCCCATGATCTAAGGGTGGTCGAGCACATCAGCCATCGAGTAGCGATCATGTACCTCGGCAAGATCGTCGAGATCGCCAAGAGCGATACGATCTATCGGGACGCAAAGCACCCCTACACGCGCGCTTTGCTGTCCGCGGTTCCCGTCCCCGATACCAGCCGGAAGAAAGAGCGCACCGTTCTTCAAGGCGACGTTCCCAGCCCGGTCCATCCGCCTTCCGGCTGCAGTTTTCATCCCCGTTGTCCGCATCGCGAAGCCGTCTGCGACCAGAAGGAACCGCCGCTGGAGTTCGGCACAGACGGTCATGGCGTCGCCTGTCAC
The DNA here is from genome assembly GCA_020027655.1 of Deltaproteobacteria bacterium. Classification (GTDB taxonomy): domain Bacteria; phylum Desulfobacterota; class Binatia; order UBA9968; family UBA9968; genus DAIRFP01. The sequence goes on from JAHKKJ010000006.1 coordinate 5,003, forward strand.
GTGTTCGGCCCAGCAAAACAAAACTGAAAAATTCCGTTACCCAGAAAATGATTTGCCACTACTTGGCGACCGGCCATTTGTCCAGGCTTTGATTCCAGTGTCCTGTCTCAAAAGTTCACCGCATAAGCTGACGTCTCCCTTTCGTCATTACCGCGAAAGCGGTAATCCAGTTTTCTTTGTATTTTCCTGGATTCCGGTTCGCGCTAGCCCGGACTGTGATCCGGGGTTCGCCGGAATGACGGCCAACCTTTGTTGCGAATTTCAGGGACACCACGCTATCGTGGAGAGTATCAATCCATTTAGAAATGTAACTCTGCGGTAGTTTTTGTTTTAGCGATGCATACAGGATGTGAAAGTTTTTTCTATCGTGCCTGGAGTTTGTTTTTTTCATGGGCTAAGATTTTTGTTTGAGCTGGAGTCCATGAGGCGTGGACTGCGGTGGTTAGATTTATAAATGATGCATGATGACTGCTTGGGTTTTGGATCGCTCGATACGGGTACTAGCGTTCGCGCTGATTTTGCCTTATCATTTGCAGCTTGTGCCGCGATCTTGAGAAATCCCCACGGTTTCGTCCGAGAGATTCGAGTTATAGCGAGTTATAGATGGATGTGATTGACGGTACGCTATCATTCGGAAGAGAGTATGTTTTGCCGAAAGTAGCTGAAACGGATCTTGCTCGTTGGGTCGCTTTGTCACGGGTGCAGGGACTCGGGTGCGTCAGTTTCAAGAAACTAGCAGGACACTTTGGAGATCCCACGGAGGCATTGTCGGCGTCGACCGCAGCGTTGGCTGAAATTGCGGGGTTGGATCAGAGTGTCATCGACGGGCTGCGCAATTTTTCGGCGTGGGATGAGGCCGAAAAGGAGATCATCAGGGCGGAAAGAGCCGCTGTCCAAATAGTGCCGTTTACAGATTCGAGTTACCCCGCGCGTTTGCGGATGATTGCGGATCCACCGCCCTTGCTTTATCTGAAAGGAGAGATCCGTAGGGAGGATGAAAAAGCTGTTGCTGTAGTCGGCTCGAGGAGCACGAGCGATTACGGACGCAGAGTGGCGCGAGATCTGTGTCGGGGTCTGGCATCATTGGGCTTTACCGTCGTGAGCGGGATGGCGCGTGGAATCGACGGCACGGCACATGAAACGTCGTTGAATGCCGGAGGTCGAACCATCGCAGTTTTGGGTTCGGGCGTCGACCGCATCTATCCCGCTGAGCACGATAAACTCTATCGCCGGATCAGTGAAAACGGCGCCATCATTTCAGAATTTCCGATGGGCACGCGGCCGCTGGCTTTCAATTTTCCCGCCCGCAATCGGCTGATCAGTGGTTTGTCCCTGGGTGTCGTAGTGGTGGAAGCGACAGAGAAGAGCGGCTCTTTGATTACGGCAGCGTTGGCTTTAGAGCAGGGGCGGGAAGTCTTTGCCGTACCGGGCGAGGTCAGCGCGAGTCGCAGCCGCGGCGCGCACCGGCTGATCCGCCAGGGGGCTAAACTGGTAGAGACGGTGGACGATATTATGGAAGAGATCGCGCCGCAGCTAATGGTGCGCAGCGGCAAAGTGGTAAGCGCGCCGAGGCGTACCCTTCCGCAAAACCTCGGCGATGAGTTTCAAAGGATTTTCGGCTTATTTCAGGAACGACCGCTCCAAATCGATGAAGTCATTGAGAGCAGCGGTTATTCGCCGTCGAGGGTTTCGGAAATTTTATTGGAACTAGAATTGCAAGGATATCTCAAACAGCTCCCCGGAAAAAAGTACACGACGGAACAGTAGAATCTCAAGCTACGAGTGTTAAATTTAAGGACTGAGTGAATCATTATGGCGGCGAAGAATCTAGTTATCGTGGAATCACCTGCCAAGGCGAAGACCTTGGAGAGATATTTAGGAAGAGATTTTCAAGTTAAAGCCTCGGTCGGGCATATCGTTGATCTGCCCAAGAGCAAATTAGGCGTCGATATTAAGAAAAACTTTGCGCCGGACTTTCATGTCATCCAGTCAAAGAAAAAAGTCATCGACGATCTAAAGAGGGCGGCCAAAGGGAAGGAGAACATTTATCTCGCCTCCGATCCCGACCGCGAAGGCGAAGCCATCGCCTGGCATATCGCTGATCAGGTCGCCAAGAATCATAAGCGGGTTCACCGCGTGCTGATCAACGAGATTACGCGCCGGGCGGTTCAAGAGGCGATTGCCAAGCCCCTCGAACTCGATCGAAACAAATTCGATGCCCAGGTCGCGCGGCGCATTTTGGACCGCTTGGTGGGTTACCAGATCAGCCCGCTTCTCTGGAACAAAGTTCGGCGTGGTTTAAGCGCCGGGCGAGTCCAATCGGTTGCGGTGCGGTTGGTCTGTGAGCGCGAAAAAGAGATCCGCGCCTTTGAGCCTCAGGAGTACTGGTCGCTCACTGCGTTGTTAGAGGGGCGCTTGCCACCTTCATTCAAGGCCCGCCTGGTTCAGTGGCAAGGGAAAAAAATCGGCAACAAAACGTTCCGGCTTGAGAACGAGCCGAGTGTCCAGGAGATCGTCAAGTCCTTAGACGGGGCTTCCTGGGTTATCGGCGAGGTAGAAAAAAAAGAACGGCGCCGCTATCCGACCCCCCCATTTGTCACCAGCAAGCTGCAACAGGAGGCGGCGCGCAAGCTGGGTTTCCAGCCTAGGCGCACGATGCAGCTGGCCCAACAGCTCTACGAAGGCATTGAGCTAGGCAGCGAAGGTTCCGTCGGCCTCATTACCTACATGCGAACGGATTCCACACGGGTGTCAAACGAAGCGCTCAACTCCGTGCGCCATTTCATCGAAGGACAATACGGTAAGAATTACATTCCCGGTAAGCCGAACACATATCGATCTAAGAAAGGGGCGCAGGACGCGCACGAGGCGATTCGTCCGACGGCGATGGAATACACGCCGGAACGGGTGCGGCGCTATCTGCGGCGCGATGTGTTCCAGCTTTATTCTCTCATCTGGGATCGCTTCGTCGCCAGTCAAATGGTTCCGGCCTTGTTCGATCAGACGGCATTTGAGATCCCCGTCAGAGAAGCCGTGTTTCGCGCCACCGGGCAGCAGATCAAGTTCGATGGTTTCATGAAGGTCTATATCGAAGGACGGGACGAACGCGTGGCGCAGGCCAACGGCGCAGACGAGGAGGGGGACGAGGACGACAGTCGCGAGAATGAAGGCATGTTGCCGGACCTGCAGAGGGGAGATGTTTTGAAGCTGCTGTCCATGGATCCGCGGCAACACTTCACCCAACCGCCGCCGCGCTACACCCAGGCTTCGTTGATCAAGGAACTGGATGAAAATGGCATCGGCCGTCCGTCGACCTACGCTACGATCATTTCCAACATTTTGGACCGCGAGTACGTTGTCCAAGATGAACGCCGCTCGCTGGCGGCGACGGAGCTCGGATTTCTGGTCACCGATCTCTTGGTGGAGAGTTTCCCGGATATTCTGAACGTGGAGTTCACCGCCGGGATGGAGACTGAACTGGACAAGATCGAAGAGGGGAAAGAGGCTTGGACGAAAGCGATGAAGCGCTTTTATACCCCCTTCTCGCGGGATCTCAAGAAGGCTGCGAAAGAGATGCGCGACGTCAAACGCCAAGAAGTGCCGACGGACATCGCCTGTGAAAAGTGCGGCGCCATGATGGTGGTGAAGTGGGGCCGAAACGGCGAGTTCTTGGCCTGCCCGCGTTATCCCGAATGCAAGAACACCAAGAATTTTAAACGCAACGACAAAGGCGAACTCCACGTCGCCAAGGAAGAAGAAGTCAAGGAGACTTGCGAGCAGTGCGGCCGGCCGATGCAGCTGCGCTGGGGGAAATACGGCAAGTTTCTCGGCTGTAGCGGTTACCCCGAATGTACGAATATCCGGCCCCTCGAGAAGCCTGTGGATCTCGGCATCAAATGTCCGGAATGTAAAGAAGGCAATCTGAAGGAGCGAAAGTCGCGCCGGGGAAAAGTCTTCTACGGGTGTGACCGTTATCCGGAGTGCAAGTTCGCTTCGTGGGATCGTCCCGTGGCGGGCCCTTGCCCAGATTGCAACGATCCGATTCTGGTGGAGAAGGTCACCAAGCGCGCGGGGCGCACCCGCCGTTGCCGACAAAAAGAGTGCGGATATTCGATCCAAGTTGCCGAGTAAATCGTGGAAAAAATCGTCCGCATAGTCGGCGGCGGACTGGCAGGCGCGGAGGCGGCCTACCAGCTTGCGCGCCGAGGCGAGTGTGTCGAACTCTACGAGATGCGGCCTCACAGAATGACCGAGGCCCATGCCACGGGGAACTTGGGCGAGCTGGTATGCAGCAATTCTCTGCGCTCCAGTCTGATAACCGCGCCGGCGGGCGTGCTTAAAGAAGAAATGCGACGGTTGGATTCCCTGGTGATTCGAGTGGCGGAGGACAATCGAGTGCCAGCGGGATCTGCGCTGGCCGTGGATCGTGAGTCGTTTGCGCGCGGCCTGACTCAGGCCGTCGAAGCGCTCCCGAAGGTCCGGATCCATCGTGAGGAAGTAAAGGACATTCCTTCAGGCATCGTGATTTTAGCCACGGGCCCGTTAACATCACCGGCCTTGTCGCAGCAACTGGTGTCACTATTAGGATCACAGCATCTCTACTTCTACGACGCGATCTCGCCAATCGTTTCTGCGGAGTCGATCAATCTAAACGTTGCCTTTCGCGCTGCGCGTTACGAGAAGGGCGACGATGATTACCTCAACCTGCCGCTGACGAGGGACGAGTACTATCGTTTCATCGACGCCTTATTGACTGCCGAGCGCGTGCCGACCCACGGCTTCGAACGGTTTGTGCCATTTGAAGGTTGCATGCCCATCGAAGAGATAGCGGACCGCGGCAAAGAAACATTGGCATTCGGTCCCATGAGAGCGGTGGGGCTGATCGATTTGCGAAGCGGCCAGCGGCCTTATGCCGTGGTTCAGCTAAGGCAGGAGAATCAAGAAAAAACCCTCTATAATCTCGTCGGTTTCCAGACCAAGATGACCTATGCAGCGCAGCGGCGGGTTTTCGCAATGATTCCAGGACTGGAAAATGCTGAGTTCGTTCGACTCGGCAGTTTACACCGCAACACTTTCATCAATTCGCCGCAGCATCTGTGTCCCACATTACAATGGCGACAAAGGTCAAACTTGTTCTTCGCGGGGCAAATGACTGGAGTAGAGGGCTATATCGAGTCGGCCGCGACAGGTCTCGTGGCGGGCGTCAATGCCGCGCGGTTAATCGCCGAAGAGCCACCCGTTGTTCCGCCGCCAACCACAGCCCTGGGGGCGCTGCTGCGCTATATCACGGATCCGGAGCGAAAAAGTTTTCAGCCGATGAACGTGAACTTTGGTTTGCTCCCGCCCCTATCGGAACCCCTTCGTAAAAAAGCCAAAAAAGAAATGATGGCGCAAAGAGCGCTGGCGGATATGGAGGCCTGGGTCAGAAACACTGAAGGGGGTGAGGTATTCGTTCCATTAGATGCCGACCCCAACGTGCCCTCGGCGGTCGCGCGATGATTGCCCGGCGCTTTGCGTTCATCGATATCGGTACCAACACGATTCTCTGCTTGATCGCCGAGCTCAAAAACGACGGTAGCTTTGATGTCCTTGACGATCTCGCGGAAATCACGCGACTAGGACAAGGTGTCCACCAGACCGGCCGCATCAGTGCGGAAGGAGAAGAGAGAAGTCTCAGGGTTTTGCAGTGGTATCTGGAACGTTGTAAACGTCTCGCTGTCGAAGAAATCAGAGTGGTGGGCACCAGTGCTCTAAGAGGTGCTCGCAACAGCGGTGAAGTACGAGCCCGGTTCAAAGGGCAGCTCGGATTTGATGTTCGCGTCATATCGGGCGACGAGGAGGCTGCGTATTCTTTTCTAGCGGTTCAGAAGGGACTTCCTCTCGACCGCAGGGAACTGTTGGTTGTCGACGTCGGCGGCGGGAGCACGGAATTCATCCGCGGTAATGCGGCCGGCGTGGTCGAGGCCGTCAGCATCAACGTTGGCTCGGTGCGGCTCACCGAGCAATTTCTCCATTCCGATCCGGTACAAAGCGAAGAGTGCGAGAAGATGGTGGTCGCCATTGAGAAAGAGCTGACGCGATTGCCAAATCAATGGCTAAAAGATGGTTCTATTTTGACCCTCGTAGGAATTGCCGGTACCTTTACGACCCTTTCAGCAGTCGAGAAAAAATTGCTGTGCTACGCCCACGGTGAAGTTCACGGCAGCCGCTTGACTCTGAGCGAGGTTCGGCGGCAGGTAGCGCTTTTTCAAGGCAAAACGATTACGGAGCGCAAGGCGATCCCCGGCTTGGAGCCCAAGCGAGCCGACATCATTCTCGCTGGGGCGTGCCTGATCGAGAGGATTATGACTTTATTTCACTCGGAGCGGGTAATCGTAAGCGACCAGGGTGTGCGCTATGGCTTGCTTCATGAATGCTTAAAAACATCGCAAATAACTGTTGACATTTCCCGCTGAATTCGGAATTATTTCCCCTTGTTTTTGTATCGCTGGACGCGCTTCAATCAAAATCAAGTTGCTAACTCGCCAGGAGGGAGGTGAAGGCAAATGACCAAAGGCGATCTAATCGACGTGGTGGCCAAAAGTGCCAAACTTAGCAAACGAGCGGCAGAGGACGCGGTGGACGCAACCTTTGAAGGCATCTCCCGAGCCATCAAAAAGAGCAAACGCTTTCAGGTTCCCGGTTTCGGGACATTTACAGTACGCTCGCGCAAAGCACGCAAGGGAAGAAATCCCCAGAACGGCGCTATCATCAACATTAAAGCCAGTCGAACCGTAGGATTCAAACCCGCCCCCACTCTAAAGAAAGGGTTATAGTATTATGGTAAGCCGTTAGAGGCCACCACGGGGAACCGGGTGGCCTTTTTTTTGTGTGGCCCTTGATGAGGTTCCAGCGGGCACGTACAATAAGCGAAATCCGTAAAAGTCACGAGCCATTAAGAGAGAGGTCATGTCACTCAAGACTGAGAAGATTTGGTTAGACGGAGAGTTGGTTCGTTGGGAAGAAGCGAAGGTCCACGTTTTGGCTCATGCTCTCCATTACGGTACCGCTTACTTTGAGGGAATTCGTTGTTACGCGTTGGCTGATGGCCGCTCCGCGGTGTTTCGTTTGGAAGAGCATATGCGTCGCTTTGCCGACTCCGGTAAGATTCTGGGTTTTCCGCTTCCCTACACGGTCGAACAACTCCAGCAAGCGACATTGGAAGTGATTCGGGCGAATCAGCTCAAGGAATGCTACATCCGGCCCTTGGCTTTCGTGGGTTTGGGTGAGATGGGGCTTTATGCGCCGAATAATCCCATCAACGTTTGCATCGCGGTTTGGCCATGGGGGGCTTATCTCGGGGATGAGGGAATTAAGAATGGCATCCGCGCGAAGGTATCCTCATATACTCGCCACCACGTGAACGTGATGATGACCAAGAGCAAGGCGTCGGGGAATTACATCAACTCCGTATTGGCCAAAACCGAAGTCAAGAAAGCGGGCTACGACGAAGCGATTATGCTCGATGCCGAAGGTTATGTCTCGGAAGCGAGCGGAGAAAATATCTTTATCGTCCGCGACCGGAAGCTAAAAACGACACCGCTCACATCGATCCTCCCGGGCATCACCCGGGACTCCATCCTGATCGTCGCTCGTGACAAAGGCTACGAAGTGGTCGAAGAGCGCTTTACCCGTGACGAGCTTTACACGGCGGATGAAGCTTTCTTTACCGGAACCGCTGCTGAGCTGACACCTATTCGCGAAGTGGATGACCGTCAAATCGGTGCCGGCTGTCGCGGTCCTGTCACGGCCGATATTCAACAGACTTTTTTCGACGTTATCAAAGGTAAGGACAAAAAGTATTCGAAGTGGTTGGCCTATCTCTGACGATTTTCTTGACGAAGGCGTTAGCCGCTGCCCGGTTCCGTTCGTTTCGCTTATCGTCTAAGTGACCAGCTGATGGCTGAACTTCGAGATCCAACGTTGCGGGTGACCATGCTCCCGCGCGATACCAATGCGCACGGGACTATCTTCGGCGGCGTAATCTTGAGTCACATCGACTTGGCGGGCGCCATTGCGGCCTCTCGGCAAGCGCCGAGGAATTTCGTCACCCGAGCGATGCGAGAAGTTGGTTTTATAGCCCCGGTCTACGTCGGGGACGTCGTCAGCTTCTATACCGGTGTGCTCTGTGAAGGAAAAACCTCCGTGACTATCCAAGTGATCGTCGAAGCCGAGAGAAGCAAAGAACCGCGACGACGAGTCAAAGTTACGGAAGCCGAGGTAGTTTACGTAGCGGTGGATGAAGATGGCAACCCAACTCCAATTAGGTAAAACGATAGGTCAACTCGTGATTGTTCTTTGGATGTTTTTTCTCTTGCTGTTACCAAGGGTGGAAGTTTTCGCCCAGGGTAGCTTATCGAAAACTGGCAGAGTCGGTTGCCCTAATTGCGCCAATGATGGCTCGCCGATTTCCCGGTCGTTGCAAAAGGCCGACGAGCTATACGCTGCCTTTAAACCCAAGGAGGCGCTTGCCGAGTTTCTGAAGGTCCTCGATTCGGATCCACAAAACGCAGAAGCGCTGTCTAAGATAGCTCGAGTCTACATTGATTTCGGCGACGTGATTCCGGAGTCCACGCCTGACTGGGAAGCGAAGAGACTGAAGCAATACCAGATCGCTGAGCAGTATGCTCGCAAGGCGGTCAAGGCGGATCCGAGCGTGGTTTGGGGCCATTTCTACGTAGCGGCCTCTCTGGGGAGCATGGCCACAGTATCGCCGGTCGCCAAGCAAATCGATATGGCGGGAGAGATTCGCGGCGCCATTGAGAAGGCCATCGTCCTCGATCCCCAAAACGGCTTTGCCTACCATGTCTATGGCGTCTGGCACCGCAAAATGGCAGAGATCGGTAAGACGAGCCGCATGTTCGCCTCGGTCATTTACGGCCGATCCATACCCACCGGTAGCATGGACAAATCCATCGAGTATTTGAACAAGGCCGTCGCTCTCAATCCTGCGGTTATTGCCAGCCGGCTGGAGCTGGCGCGGACCTACGTAGCGGTAGAGAATTGGTCTTCGGCGCGGAGTTTTCTTGCCTCCATTGCGGGACTCCCTATACAATTTTCCGACGACGCCAAGCACAAACAAAAGGCCGAACAGCTCCTCGAAGAGATCAAGGCGCGCTAGCACACTAGGCGGATTCAGTTCTCTTTGAGAAAGGCCGGGGGGTCTTTCCCATCGTCGCTCCCGACAAAACATCCGGTGATATGCTCTTGCGATCCATCATAAGATCAGCGTCACCCGCTTCGCTGAGGATGTCGGTAGCGAACCCTTCCGGCGTTCTGTCAATAAAAATCAAACCATTTGCACCGCCACCGACCTTTCGGTAACTATGAGCACTAGGATGAACCGATCCGTGCGATCCGTGCTATTGTTGCTCTCTCTTTCTGTTTTCGCCGGTTGTGGCAAATCTTCGAGTTCGCCGAAAGTCCTGCGCGTCGGTTTCGTGCCGGCGGAGAATGCCCAGCAGGTCATCCAAAATGCCCAGCCCATCGTTGATATTCTCCAAAACCGCTTGGGTATGGAAGTGCAACCTTTCGTTGCAACCGACTATACCGGAGTCATTGAGGCGCTGCGGGGTAATAAACTCGATATCGCCTTTTTGACGCCGGCTTCCTATGTGCTGGCAAAAAATGAGGCCAACGTTAGAGTCGTGCTCAAGTCGGAGCGCAAAGGTTCGGCATTTTATTATGCCGCCATTATTACGCGCGCCGACAGTGGCATCAAAAGACTGGAAGATCTGCGCGGAAAAACGTTCGCCTTCGGCGATCCGCTTTCCACTTCAGCCAACGTCTTTCCCCGTAAGATGTTCCACGAACATGGGATTGATCCGGTGCGGGATTTCAAACAGATTCTTAACTCCGGGGGCCATGACGCTACGGTTCTGGCGGTGCTCAATCGCAAAGTCGACGCCGGCGCCACCTATGCGAACTCTCCGGACAGCAACGACACCGCTTGGATGCGCTATTTGAAGAACCCAGAGGACGTCAAGAAGATCCACGCCATTGCTTTTTCCGAACCGATCCCGGCGGATAATCTCGTCATCCATGCCAGCCTGGACGATCGACTCGCGAAGAAAATTGAAGCGATCTTTTTAGAGTTGAGCCATGATCCGAAGGGCAAGAAGATGTTAAGGGATCTCTATCAAATCGATGGTTTTGTTCCGGCGACGGATAAAGATTACGACTCGGTTCGTCAGGCCTTTGCCATCGCGGGTATTCCGATCAAGGAAGCGCTCCAAAAGAAGCAACCGTGACCATCCTTGAGATCAAAGATCTCCACAAAACCTACGGTGCTAAGACCCAGGTGCTGCGGGGTATCAATTTCCAGATCGAACAAGGTGAGTTTGTCTGCATCATCGGCCTCAGCGGCGCGGGAAAATCGACCTTGCTGCGCTGCGTGAACCGTCTCATCGAGGCGAGCTCCGGCGCCGTCCTGGTGCCCCGCGCGCTGTCGGGAGTCAGTGCCGACGGCGCTAAGGTGGATGTTCTAAAGCTCAACGCTGAGGAGCTACGTTTGTTGCGCCGGAAGGTCGGCATGGTGTTCCAACAGTTCAATATCGTTAAGCGTCTCTCGGTGATCGAGAATGTTTTGTCGGGGGGGTTGGGTTACCAGCCGGGGCTCAGAAGCGTGCTGAGGATATTTTCTCGGGATGAAAAACGCCGGGCCTTGACAAACCTCGAGCGGGTCGGTCTGCTTGATCATGCCTACAAACGCGCCGACCAGTTGAGTGGGGGGGAGCAGCAGCGGGTGGCGATCGCTCGAACCCTGATGCAACAGCCGGCCATCATCCTGGCTGACGAACCGGTCGCCAGTCTTGATCCTCGACTGTCCAGGGTTGTCTTAGATATTCTAAAGCGGGTTTGCCGGGAGGACGGAATTACCGCCCTGGTCAGTCTGCACGCCTTGGAGCTGACGCGGGAATACGCCGATCGTATTATCGGACTGAAGCAAGGACAGATCTTCTTTGATGGCCGGCCGCGGGACTTGACCGATGCCATCGTCGATTCAGTCTATCACGGCAGAGATCAATGAGCTCAGCGAGAATTTACTCCTGCTCGATATCCAGCATGCGATCTAAGGCGAATTTACCGGGTCCGGAAAGTAGGAGAGCAATACTCATGGCCAATAGGGCGAGGTTGAATTCGTAGCCATGGCCCTTTCCAGGAGTAATCGACCAGTTCAAGAAAAAGCCATTCATAAGATGGACCTTGATAATTGCTGCAACCATGTCGGCGGCGAGCCCGGCGGCGGCGATCCGGGTGAGGAAACCAATGAGCACTGTGAGACCGCCGAAAAATTCAGTGCCCACGACGATCAAGGTTAAATAGGATGGCACGCCCAGGGATCTTTCGAAGGCTTCGATGGTTGTTTGAAGTCCCGGCCCACCCCAGATGCCGAAGAGTTTTTGACCTCCGTGGGCGATGAAAATGATGGCGAGTGCCAGGCGGATTACAACTGGAGCCCACGGTAGAAGCTCTCTAGCGTTCGTCGGAAACATCTTGGCCTCCTTTGGTACGGCGGCGTGCAAGTCCTCTATACCTTACCGGAGCCTGGATTTTAAACTTGCGGTTTGGGTGCCGGCACCCGGTCGCCTGAACTTTATTGCTGCGGTGACGATTCCTGGGTTTTGGTTGACCCATCGCCGGGCGACAACTTATCGGCGCGACTTTATGCATTGCCAAGCAGAGGAGGGATGACCGTTGGCTCAGCAAACCATCAGAGAAGGTGAGAGGGATATCTTTCTTGAGGCCCCACCGGCGCCAAGGCGGGGAACAAGATTTTTCGTTATCATCGGTATCGCTTTACTGCTATTGGCGTGGTCCTTTCAAGGGGCAAAGCTCAGGCCTGGGGAACTGATTCAAGGCATCCCACAGATCGCGGTTACCGTAGGCCGCATGCTGCCACCTGATTTTTCCAAGGTGACCGATGCCAAGAGTTATTTTTTCCCAGATAATCTGTCGCTGACGGAACTCTTGCTGCCGTTGCCGCTCGCCGCATCGCAGGCGCGCAGCAAACAGCGCTGGTGGGACAATACGTTCCCGCAAACCGTTGTGGGCGCCACTTTGGAGACTGTGCAGATGGCCTTAGCCGGAACGTTCCTCGCGTTGTTTGTCGCCTTTCCCGTCGGTTTTCTCGCCGCACGCAACACCACGCCGCATCCGCTTGTTTACCATATCGTGCGCGGGACACTAAACTTTCTGCGCACCATTCCAGACCTCGCGCTTGGCCTTGTTTTCGTTGCGGCGGTGGGTCTCGGCGCCTTTGCCGGCACGTTGGCCTTGGCGATTCACACCGCGACCGTGCTCGGGAAGCTCCTTTCGGAATCGGTGGAGAATATCGATGAAGGCATCGTCGAAGCGATCCGCGCCACGGGAGCCGGCTACGCCCAGATTCTTTCCTTTGCAGTACTGCCACAAATATTGCCGGATCTGATCTCGTTCACGCTGTATCGGCTGGAGACCAATATTCGTGCCGCGTCGGTTTTAGGCCTGATCGGTGCCGGCGGCATTGGCTACTTGATGAGCACAAGTTTTCGGACGTTTCAGTATCAAGAAGCAGCCGCCATCGTCGCTGTCTTGATCGCGCTGGTCATGTTGGTGGACACCTTGAGCTCCCGTCTTAGAAACTTGGTCGTGTGAAGCGCCGCTCATGGACTTTATTTTTTCTCTTATGTTAAGGTCGCGCAGGAGAAACAACTTTGATGATCCGCACCGTAGGTCTAGTGGCCAAATATCAGGAACCCAAAGCCGCCGATATGGTGCGCTGGTTGGTGCCGTGGCTCAAGCAGCGGGGTAAAAAAGTTTTAGTGGAGAACGGCATTGCCCGCACGGGGGCAACCTCCTGTACCAAGAAAAAGATGGCGACCAGGGCTGACCTGATCATTTCTCTGGGCGGTGACGGAACACTGCTCAATATCGCGCCCCTAGTGGAGCGGCCCGACGTACCGATTTTGGGCGTGAATTTGGGGGGGCTCGGTTTCATTACGGAAGTCGCCGTGGACGAGCTTGAGTCCGTTGTTACCAAAGCGTTGGAGGGTGACTACGAAGTCGAAAAACGGATGACCTTGGAGATCCGCGTTCACAGCAAGAAGCGGAAACCTTACCAATTTCGCGTACTCAACGACGCGGTGATTGCCAAAGGCGCCCGTAGCCGTATCATCGACCTGGAAACCTATGTCGGTGACGATTACCTCTGCACTTACCGGGCCGACGGATTGATCATATCCACGCCCACCGGTTCGACCGCCTATTCTCTTGCCGCGGGCGGACCGATCCTTGAGCCTACGTTGAGCGCCATCGTGGTCGCTCCAATCTGTCCGCACACTCTGACCCATCGACCTATCGTGGTCCCCGGCAACGCAGCGATCCATGTCACTTTGCGCTCCTTCGGCGATACCGTGATTCTCACTCCCGACGGACAGCCGGGCGTGAGGTTGAATAACGGCGACAAGGTCGAGGCGTGCGACTACGGCCTGCCGGTTTCCTTGATCAAGGCTCCTTCGCGAAGCTACTATGAGATCCTGCGCGATAAACTGAAGTGGGGCGAGCGGTAAGCTGGCTTCAATATGCTGCGTGAGCTTCAAATCAAGAATTTTGCGGTGATTGACCAGGCAGCGCTGGAGCTGGGGCCGGGACTGAATGTTCTCACCGGTGAAACCGGGGCTGGCAAGTCGATTATTCTCAATGCCCTAGGGCTGATCTCCGGCGGGCGCGCTACTTCGGACGTGATCCGGCACAATGAAGAAGAGGCGACCGTGGAGGCAATGTTTGATGACGTGCCGGAAGGGGTCAAACAAAAACTCCAAGAGGCAGGATACGGGACTAACGACGAGCTCATCATCAGACGGGTCGTCAGCCGCTCCGGAAAAAATCGGATCTACTTGGGCGGCAGTCTCTGTCCACTCAATTTACTGTCGGACCTCGGCCCTTCCATTGTCCACATTTACGGCCAACATGAGCACCACACGTTGCTCAAACCTGAAACCCACCTGGGTTTGCTCGATGCCTTCGGAGGCATCGCCGCGGAAGGCGAGGAGATGAGCCAGAAGTTTCACGCGCTGGCAACCGCAACGCAACGTTTGCAGAAAGCGCGCGAAATCCTGGAAAAGGGTAAGAAGGAAGAGGAGTTGCTCGCCGTCCAAGCGGAAGAGATTGCGCACGCTCGTTTGCGGCCGGAGGAGGAAGGAGAGCTTCAGGCGAAGAAAAATATTTTGCTACATGCTGAAAAGCTTTACCAAGGCTGTCTGGAGGGCGAGGAGCTTCTGTATGAAGGTGAAAACGCTCTGGTGAGCCGGCTGGGACGGTACGGCAGCAAGCTCCGCGAGTTGGCCAATATTGATGACGGCCTGCAGCCCACAGTCGCGCTGCTCCAATCCGCGCTGGCGCAGCTGGAAGAGGCCAACGCGGAACTCCGCCGTTACGCCGAACGGGTCCACTTCGAGCCTGGCGCGTTGGAACAGGTCGAGGACCGGCTAGCGGAGATTCACCGGCTCAAAAGGAAATACAACGGCACCGTCGAAGAGATCCTCAGGATGCAAGCCGAGGCGGTCAGAGAGCTTCAGGCGCTCGACAGAAGTGAAGAAGAAATCTCGGCTTTGGAGAGGTCTTTCGAGACCGCCCGCCACGCGGCCTGGGAAGCCGCGAGCGCGCTATCGGTCAAGCGGCAGCGCGTGGCGAAGCGATTCAAAAAGGAGATGGAGAAAGAGGCAAAACAATTGGGGATGCCCGATACCGTCTTCGAAGTCCATTTCATCGATTTGTCGGACGCTGAGGACGCGCCTCCCTTCATCCTTGCGGGAAAGAAACTCGGCGAACTAGGGAGCGACCAGGTCGAGTTTTGCTTTTCGCCGAACCGCGGCGAGCCGCCCAAGCCCCTCGCTAGAATCGCCTCCGGCGGCGAGCTTTCCCGCTTGATGCTGGCGATCAAATCGCTTGCGCTCACAGCCGGTGGGAGTCCGACCCTGCTCTTCGATGAAGTCGATGCCGGTATCGGCGGCGGCGTTGCCGAGATTGTCGGGAAAAAACTCAAACAGGTCGCTGCCTCCCACCAGATCCTGTGCGTTACCCATCTGCCGCAGATTGCGGCTCTGGCTGACTCGCATCACATCGTACGCAAAGAAGTTGTCAAAGACCGGACGTCAACGACGGTTGACAAGCTCAAAGAAGGCGAACGAATCGAAGAGGTAGCGCGCATGCTGGGCGGCATCAAAATTACTGAGAGAACCCGACGCCATGCCGAAGAAATGGTCAGGAGCAAATAAGAGCGGTACTTTCACTTGCCCCCTCGCAATGCGCCGAAAATAAAAAAACCCCAACTAAGCTTTTTGATTTGTTTGGTGGAGCCGATCGGGATCGAACCGACGACCTCTTGAATGCCATCCGATTTCAGGTCGTGACTACAGCCTACCAAGAACAGTAAAGCCCAAGAATCTAAGGACAAGCGGTTTTCTTTACTTGGACGATATATCCACTTGCCTACGTTCGTTCTCGGACAAAAGGCGGACAGTTATCGAGTTTGTCCGCTTGATACGTAGTTCAAGAGGTCTATCTGAACCCCTTGGACTTACAGCTATTTTTTACTCCTGTCCGTGAATTGTCCGTCTCTTTTCGAGAAGGAGACGGCAATGGAAAAAAGACTGAAATGTTTAGTTTGCCAGCATGAGAAGTGTAGCGAGTGTGTTGACTGTGCAGAAGATCGCGGAAAGCTCGGATTGTGGATTACCTGCTGCCGATGTGGGTTTGGTGCCGTGGCTTCGTTCTGGCACCCGGAAGCCTTCGAGCAAATCACGCGGGTGTTTTCCGGTTCTGGTGTTTGCCAGTATTGCCGGCACCTGCGCTGCGAAACGTGCGAGCCTGACTTATGGCCGAATCTAGCTG
>JAHKKJ010000684.1 GCA_020027655.1 Deltaproteobacteria bacterium
TTGCTGATGACTCTGGGAACCTTGAAGGAACGACCGCAACTGGTGCAGCGTTTCGTTGCGGCGATGGCAGAATCGGTCTATTTCGTAGAGAATCCGGACAGGGCGAAGGCCGCGCTCAGCAAAGTGCTGAAGATCTCTGCGGTTTTCTCAAAGAAATATGGGGCTCAGAGCTCCGTTAGCGTGGTGTTTAGAAATTGTCTTTTGAGGGGTTAAAAGCAGGGTTAAAAAAAAGGCCTTACTTCGATTCTACCGAAGTAAGACCTTTTTAAACGTTAAACCGGTTCTGTTATTACTCTTTCGGCGCGGCTCGATAGGATGTCTGTTCGGTCCTGGCGCCACTCGAAGAAGTCACTTCCTGATAAATCTCTGCGCCGCTCTTTTTGAACTCCTCGGCTTTTTCCTCCATGCCGATTGCCAACGCCGCCTGCTCCTCGATACCCTTTTGCGCTGCGTAGTCGCGCACGTCCTGAGTGATTTTCATGGAGCAGAAATGCGGGCCGCACATCGAGCAGAAGTGAGCCACTTTGGCACCCTGCGCCGGCAACGTCTCATCGTGAAATTCTCGCGCCGTGTCGGGGTCCAAGCTCAGGTTGAACTGATCCTCCCAGCGAAATTCGAAGCGCGCCCGGCTTAGAGCGTCGTCGCGCAGTTGCGCGCCCGGGTGACCCTTCGCCAAATCCGCCGCGTGGGCGGCGATCTTGTAGGCAATCACACCGTCCTTCACGTCTTTCTTGTCCGGCAGTCCAAGGTGCTCCTTGGGCGTAACGTAACAAAGCATCGCCGTGCCGTACCAGCCAATCATCGCCGCGCCGATGGCGCTGGTGATGTGATCGTAACCGGGCGCGATGTCGGTGGTCAGCGGGCCGAGGGTGTAGAACGGCGCCTCATGGCACGCCTCCAACTGTTTGGTCATGTTCTCGTGAATCAAGTGCATCGGTACGTGTCCCGGCCCTTCGATCATCACCTGCACATCGTGCTTCCAGGCGATCTTGGTCAACTCACCGAGGGTCTCCAGCTCGCCGAATTGCGCTTCATCATTGGCGTCGGCAATGCACCCCGGCCGCAGACCGTCACCCAGCGAGAAGGAGACATCGTAGGCCTTCATGACCTCGCAGATGTCCTCGAAATGGGTGTAGAGGAAGTTCTCCTTGTGGTGGGCGAGGCACCATTTTGCCAGGATCGAGCCACCGCGGGAAACGATGCCGGTAATCCTGTTAGCCGTCAGCGGCACGTAGCGCAGCAATACGCCGGCATGAATGGTAAAGTAAGAGACCCCCTGCTCAGCCTGCTCGAGAAGCGTATCACGGTAGATCTCCCAGGTGAGCTCTTCGGCCTTGCCGCCGACCTTTTCCAGAGCTTGATAAATCGGCACGGTTCCGATGGGCACCGGCGAGTTGCGCAGGATCCATTCACGCGTCTCGTGAATATCATCGCCCGTTGAAAGATCCATTACGGTATCCGAGCCCCAACGGGTGGCCCAGATCATCTTCTCGACCTCCTCTTCCACCGACGAAGCGACGGCGGAGTTGCCGATATTGGCGTTGATCTTTACCAGGAAGTTGCGACCGATGATCATCGGTTCGCTTTCCGGGTGGTTGATATTGGCCGGTATGATCGCACGGCCCCGCGCCACTTCATCCCTGACAAATTCCGCCGTCACGAACTTGGGAATCGATGCGCCGAAACTGTTTCCGGTGGTGGTTCGCGGGTTGCCATTGGCGCCATTTTCCAGAGCCGCCTGGCGGCCGATGTTCTCGCGAATAGCGATGTACTCCATCTCCGGAGTGATGATGCCTTTTTTCGCGTAGTGCATCTGGGACACGTTACGACCGGCCTTGGCGCGCAGCACCGGACGCCGGGCGGTTTCAGGGAATCGTTCAGTGCGCGAACCGTTCTTCTCCTTGCCGTCGGCGTAGCTGCGACCCGGGATTTCCTCCACATCGCCGCGAGCTTTGATCCACTCCAAGCGCAGCGGCTTGAGCCCCGCGCGAATATCGGTTTCTACGCTCGGGTCGGTGTACGGCCCGGAAGTGTCGTAAACCATGACGGGAGCATTCGCATGACCGTTGCCCGCGTGGTCGCCGGACAACGTAATGGCGCGCATCGGGACACCGATGTCGGGATGTTCGTGACTATGGACGTACGCCTTTTGCGAAGCCGGAAGCGGCTGAGTGGTTATTCCGTTAGGCTTCGATCCATTTTGATTATCGGAGTTCGACATTTTGATCCCCCCTTGGATGCGGACTTTCGAAGTCCCGAAAGCCGTTAAACATGACGGTAAGGTTTGACGTATTCTTCGTAGAGCCCTTCTTTTCCCTTTTCTGCTAATTCACGCGATCGTTGCATCAGGACTTCCTTGTTCTCGACGAAATCTTTACGACTAAAGCCTAGATTACCTGGGTGTGTTCCCGTATCCATGCGAATCGCATCGCAAGGACAGGCCTCGACACAAAAACCGCAGTAGATGCAGCGCAACGTGTCGATTTCGTAGCGTATCGGGTATTTTTCAACGGGATTGTCCGGGTACTCACCGGCCTCGATATAAATGCACTCAGCAGGACAGGCAGTCGCGCACAAAAAACAAGCCGTGCATTGAACCAAGCCGTCATCTTTCAAGGTCAAGCGATGTCGACCCCGGAAGGTATCAGGATACGGCGCTCTTTCATCGGGATACTGGACGGTAATCGCCGCTTGAACCTTGCGGGCTAGGCCGAGCTTGTGAAGCGTGTGCACAATGAGATTGCGCCAGAAACGGTATCCGGTAACCGTGAGGCCGCGGATCACCTCGGGAAAGTATAGCCGCTCCCAAAGCGACATTTCTTCGATTCGTTTCATTCGGTTGGCCCGAGACTGCGCCGCGAGTGGCGCCATGCGCGGAATTGATGCAACTTAAAATCTACCTAACATATAGACCATTAGCAGGGGATGTCAAGGAAGTAACTTCGCGTTAGACCTATCCTTTTCGGCGATTACTCAGAGTCGTAACGGAGCAGTGAAAAGACTCCATAAGGTTTGAGCTTTTCTCTGCCCTTCAGAAAGGACAGCTCGATCACAAAGGCACATTCGACAACCGTCCCACCAAGCTTGGAAACCAACTCCGCCGTGGCCGCCGCTGTGCCCCCGGTGGCGATCAAATCGTCGGCAATAACCACACGGGCATGA
>JAHKKJ010000685.1 GCA_020027655.1 Deltaproteobacteria bacterium
GTGAATTATTGCAGCGCGTGGAGAAGATTGCGGCGGCCCTCGAAGCGGCCACGGCGGATCTCCGGCAAAAAGAAAGTCGGCTTGCCGAGGCGGAGAAGGCATTGGGAAGAGCGCATGAGTTACGCAGCCGAGATCTGATTCCCGGCCGAGATTTGAAGGAAGCTGAGGCTGCACTCGATACGGCCCGCGCTCAGCAAGCACTGACCCACGCACAGGTCGCCGAGCAGCAAGCCGCGCTTGAGCAGACGCGATATTTGCTGACTGTTTCTAAGTTGGTTGCACCGCTCAGCGGCGTGGTGACACGCATACTGGCTGAGTCTGGTGCCTATGTTCAGACTTCGATGCCGGTATTTTCAGTCGGGGCCTTGGAGCCCTTAAAGGTCATCATCGACATTTCCGAGAGGGATGTCCAATTTCTCCGTGAAGGGGCGGCAGCGCAGATTCGTGTCGATGCACTGCCGGAGCGTGTCTTTGCAGGCCGAGTGACCGCTCTGACCTTCAAGTTAGAAGCAACTCAAAGCGTCGTAGCGGAGATCCAGTTATCGAACCATGATCGTCTGTTGGTTCCAGGGATGAGCGTAGAGGTAACGCTGGTTCAGAACAGTCAATGAGATGATACGTTGCTGGTGCGGCAAGCGGTATTCGAAAGTGACGGCAAAATTGCGCTTACACTGGGGGTCAATGAAGGAATCAAGGAAGAATGCTGAGGAAATGATCGAGACTCACCAGCGAAATGGGTTCAGGGCTTTACCGACATTATCTACGTCGCTTTTGAGCTGGTCAAAAACCCCTTTCGCGTCATTTTCTTCCCCAGGAAGAGTCCGCTTCGGTTCGGCGGTTTTTGCGACAGGTTGTGGCTGAGCCGGCCCTTTGACTAACGTGCGGGGAAATTCTCGTTCTCCGGGCACTTGCTGTTTTTCAGAGGACTCGGCTTTCTTTTCTAGATTGGCCACTGCTCCAGCGGAAGGCACCCTTTCTTGAGCTGGAATTTCCGTCGGGGATAGGAATAGCGGCCCTTTCTCGACGGCCACTTTAGGTTCCAGCTCTACTTTCCTTGCGGGTTCCCGTTGCGGTGTCGGATTCGCCGTGGGTGGCGCCTCAAACTTCGATGGCTCCAAGCCCTGACTCTTGAGCTTCTGATCGATGCCGCTCAAGAGGCCGCCACTGACGACGTCTTGCTGGGGTTCCGGGGTAGTCTTTACTTTTGCGGCTATTGCCTCTGCGGCCGCCATGTCTTTGAACGCCGCATGTGCTTCCGGTGGTGCCGGCAGTTCTTCCGCGCTTTTGCCACTCTTTTTCAGATTGGCGTCAATGTCTCCCAAGAGCTTGCCGGTGTCCATGGTCTGGGGCGGGGGGTTAGCCTCCGCGACTTTTGACACCGCTTCTGGCGTGGTCTGTAGGGATGCTGTTCGGGTGGTGGAATCGATGCCCTTTTGTTTGAGAGAGCCATCGATCTGATTTACCAATTGGTCATTCTTCGCGGTGGCTTCCGCCTTGACGGGCTGTGGTTTTTGCCCGCCGAAGGGATTTATTCCGTTCCACAGACTTCCTAGGACACCGGGGGAATCTTCCTTCGCGCTGGTATTCTTTTTCGCCGCGAGCTCGGTTGGGCTTTCCGGCGTCGGCGCCTTCTTCCCGTCGTCAGAGGAAGAGAAAGGATTGATCTTATCAGCCACCCGGCGGAAGATGCCTTTTTCATCGCCCGGTTCCTCGTACACGATCTCGGTTTTTGCGGTGAGGGTAACGTCTTTCAGCTTCTCGTTATTTGCCGTCTCTTGACCTGTTCCCGCGGCTGTTGTCGCAGGTCTGCGGTCACGCATCAGCAGCATCGCTAAGGGATCTTGTTTTTCTTTCTCTAATTGGGCGAGGTAGGTCTTGGCTTCCGGGGCAAATTTGCTCTCCGGGTAGTGTTGAAGCAACGCCTCGTAGGCGAGAGTTGCCTTGACGTTATTTTTTTCTTTGCGGTAACTCTCACCCAGGAAGAACAGACTTTTGGCCGCGACTGGAGTGCCTCGATACTTTCGCACGATCTCTTCAAAACGCTCTCGAGCAGCTGGATACTTTTCTTGTTGCAAGTAGAAGGAGGCCACATTGAATTCATGTTCGGCGAGATATCCGACGCTTTTGGCTAATTGTTCTCGCGCTGCGCTCGCATACGGCGATTTGGGATAATTTGTAATGACGTTTTCGAAGTAGCTTTTTGCGATCTCGGTATTCTTTTGATCCCGCTCGATGGAGGTGAACTGATCTAGGTGAGCCTGCCCCAGGCGAAAAACCACGAAAGCAATATTTTCGTTCGTCGGGTGCATCGACTGAAACTCTTTAAACGCGTTGATGGCCTCGGGGTATTGCTGGTTCAGGTAGAAGGCGTCGGCAATTTTGAGTTCCGCATCGGTCAGCTGCGGGCTAAACGGATATTCGGTCTTGAGCTTGGTCAAAACATCGATGGCACGAACGTAGCGTTTTTCCGCGAAGTACCGCGTGCCTTCCTCATACAGCGCCTCCGCCGTGGGATCGGATTTTGCGGCTGAACCCGACCAGGGAACAGACGGCATCGAGATGGACGAGCAACCTGCTGCCCAACTCGTTACGAGTAGAGCTAGTAGAATTAGCTTTAATGTTCTCATGCGCTCACCATAAACGATTTTTAGCGATAATACACGGCACGGCGATATAGAGTCAAGAATTAGTATGGCTCGGTTACATTCTTAAATGAGTTGACAGGAATTCGGACAGGGCAACGTCAAAGTCAGTTTCACCTTACTGAATTGGATTCACGACTCACGTTTGTCCAAAAATCCCCCCTTCCCCCCTTTTGAAAAGGGGGGAATAGAAAGTCTCCCTTTGTAAAGGGAGATTTAGAGGGATTTTCATCTGCTCAACACGACTTTGACGAGACCCTGAAACGTTACAGGAACCAGTGCAATATCTTAGGACGCCTTGCTTCACCGCGGCACAACGTCCAGATCAGTTGTGGAATAGGCAAGTCCCGGGACCCCTTTTGGTTGTCATCCAGGTGATAGATTTAAATCTGCAGCTCGTTTGGCGTATGCCAGGCTGAGAAAGAGAAAAAAGAGGAGGGATAACAACCCTAGAGAAAAAGGAATGCCCGTGGCCAGGTGGCCGGCGACGACGCGGAGCGTGTAGAGCAATGCCAG
>JAHKKJ010000686.1 GCA_020027655.1 Deltaproteobacteria bacterium
CGGTCCGCACCTTTATGTGGAAAAAATGCTGCCCGCGGCATCGACGAAGCTGGACCAGTTAATTGTAGCGCGCACCGCAGCTGAAGAGATCGACCACTACCGGAAAGTCGCGCGCGTGGCGGGTGATATCGGCGTTGATGTTTCTTTCGTGCTAAGCCAGTCGAATGAAAAGCGCTTTATCGATACTTTTAGAGGTCTTATAACCACATGGGAGGACAATGCGGTATTCGGTTTTCTCATCGACCGTGTCGGCCGTTATCAGCTCGAAGAATTCTACGACTGCAGTTACTTGCCGCTACAACGAATTCTCCCTGATATCGTTACGGAGGAGCCGGGACATATCGAATACGGCTACAACAAGACACTGGAACTTATCGCTAAGGGCGACGAGGGAAAGGCGAAGGCACAGAAGGCTGTGGACTACTGACTACTGGTACGTCAAAGCTCTCGATATGTTTGGCCACAGCGGCTCGAAACGCTCCGAGCGCTATCGTTATCGGGGACTGAAACGACGTTCCAACGAGCAAGCTCGCCAGGACTACATCAATGAGGTCGATCCGATCTTGGGAAAGATGAAATTGAAAGTTCCCGATCAAACCAAAGGGCGTCGCTATATGTAATTCTAAGAAGGAAGGCGTATGCCACAGGCAGCACCAAACACCGAAAAGATGGACGAGCATCTGCTTGAAGTCGTTCAGGCTCTGCAGGGAGCTGTGAAGCGGGGGATGCCGAACGTGAAGGATCCGAAGATCGCCCGATAAGGCAATCCAGGACTGCAAGGAAATATTAGACGTGGTCATGGAGGGCAAAGTTCAAGAGTGGTTGAACTGAGATCGGTCGGAAGACGAGTTGCTCCCCCCTCACCCTTCGCTTTTCCTCGGTTGGTTGATGATCATTTTCCCCTCTTTGGAAAAGAGGGGCCAGGGGAGATTTCTCAGTCAGCGAAGGTTTCGCATCTAAAAATCCCCGTTAATCCCCCTTTGCCAAAGGGGGAAACTCTTACTTGCCATTCCTACATCCTTAATTGTGATGCAGTCTCCTCAGGAGAGGGTTACAGTGAGGGTTGGGACATGTCCGTCTTTCAGTGCGACCGTTGTAGGACTTCCTTGAGCACCGAAGCGTACTTCTTGTCGAGCTGATCTTTGAATTCGTCGCTCACGGCGTTAACGGCAGGGAACTTGTCGCGCCATTCAAAAGGCCGGGTGGCGTCGATGATTGCGCGTGAGTTGAATCCTTTTCGCTCCCGGGGAATAACCGGATCCAGCGGCCCGCTCCATGCGCGGCGGATGATATCGATGTTTTCCGGTTCCGAGCGAGTGGACATCGCCCAGATGACGTCATCGGGGTTGTAAATGTCGATGTCGTCATCGACGACGATCACATATCTTCCCAAATACGCGCCCGGTCGGCATTGGCTGGCGATGAGCGCTGCTTGCTTGGCGTGACCGGGATAGCGCTGTTTGATCTTGATAATCGAGAAAAAGCGATACCCCGCCGGATGGAGCCACACACCTTTGACATCGGGAACTCCGGCGTCTTCCAGCGCATTCCAGATCAGCGCTGAGCGTTGGATGGAACGGTGAAAACCTTGACCGGCGGACGGACGGAGCGGAGGCTCGCCGCACAGGATGGGATTATTGCGATAGTAAAGCGCTTTGACACGCACCACCGGTTCCGGCCTTGTGTCGCTGGCATAGTAGCCGGGCCATTCGCCGAATGGACCCTCGGGAAGGTTGTCGCCGGGCACCATTTCTCCTTCGATGGCGATTTCCGAATATGCTGGAATAGGAAGCCCCGTGTGAGGCCCGCGAACCAGTTGTATCGGCTCGTTCAGCACGCCGCCCGCATAGGCGAATTCACTCATTTTGACCGGCACGTCGGTGCAGCCGGCAATGAACAAAAGCGGATGGTGCCCAAAGGACATAACGACCGGGCAGGGTTTGCCCATGTCGAAGTATTTATTGCGGTGCAGGCCGCCATGCTTTCCCGGCGAGATATAGAGCGCCACTGCCCGGGGCCCCTGGAGCATGACACGATAAGTTCCCGCGTTCACCCAATCTTCTTCCGGGTCGCGAGTAATGACTAGATCGTCGGTGCCGATGTAGCGTCCACCGTCCAGTTCGTGCCAACGCGGTATCGGGAAAGCCTCCAGATCAATATCTTTCTCTACTCGATTTTCGAAAATCGGCCCGTCCTTAGCATATTCCGGTTCCACGGGCTCAAAGTTTCGGACCTTTCGCCGCCACGCTTGAATGAAGTCCGTCACACCGAGCTTGGGGTTATTCCCCATGGCCAACGCGAGTCTCTCGATCCCATCGATCTGGCTGCAAAGGATCTGCATGTCTTCCCGCGCATTCGGGATTTTTTCGAAAAGCAGCGCGGGTGAATGCTTGCTGCGCTCCAGTATCATCTCGACCAGCCCGCCCATATCTTTATCCCAGGGAACCCCTTGGATGCGGTGCAGTTGATTGATGGACTCCACCTCGTGCATCCAGGCGCGTAGATCGTGATTGGCTGGATTCATCTGTTGGTTCCTTATTCCTACCGTTGAGTTTACAGTAAAAGAGATAAAATCGCTCTTGATTTAAGACTCAGCATCGTCCTGCGTTTCTTTTTCCTCCTCTCCCTTGACGGGAGAGGATCGAGGGGTGAGGGTGAATATTGGACTGCCCCCTCATCCTTACCTTCTCCCGCAAAGGGGAGAAGGAACTCTAGAAACTATTATCTACAGTTCTATCTAGCTTGCCAGCTCCACCGCCGCGCGATGCATGACACCGTAGAGATCCACGGCCGCCGTCGCGCAGTATTCCAAATTATAACCTTCGCGCGTGTCGGCGTAACCGTCTTCCAAGATGCGCTGCATCACCATGCGATTGAAACTACCGTGTCCCATGACGCCGTCATCGTGTTCCTTTAAGTCGGCTTCTTCGTGGGTCGAAAAGTAGACCGCCTGCTGCGGATTGAATCCATACTTGGTGGTCAACGTTTTAAACCAAGTCGCAGCCCAGTGACCGATAGGTTCCTCGGTAAGCATGGAGAACCACCACTCGGCGACCGTGCCTTCCCAAAGCAAACCACGCTTGAAGTCGAGGATCGCGCGCGCCTCCGGCAGCATGGGCTCGCGCAAGATTTGATCTTTCGTGAGCCCCAA
>JAHKKJ010000150.1 GCA_020027655.1 Deltaproteobacteria bacterium
TATCACGCCCTGAAAATCGAGATGTATACCGCCTTCTCGGATCTTTTACCGAGGGATCATCCTTATATTCGCGTGCACAACGAGTTTTGGAAAACATTTGGCGGCGCCAACGTCGTTCTTATCTCCGTCGAGGCCACCGACGGCGACATCTTCAACCCGGCGGTTCTGGAGAAGGTTAAGAAACTCACGGAAACTATCGAGCACATCCCGGGAGCCAACAACTACCAGATCTTTTCAATCGCTCGCCAGAAAGTGAAAGATGTTCGCGCCACCGCCTGGGGGATCGAGGTCCAACCGGTCATGTGGCCCAATGTTCCCCGCAGCCCGGAGGAGATTGAGCGATTACGGAATATCGTCTATGCCAATCCCACCATCGTCGGACGATTGGTGTCAGAGGATGGCAAGGCGGCTCTAATCACCGCCGCTTTCCACGAAGAGCGGCTCGATTATGGGGCCTTGTTCCAGCGCATCCAGCAAGCGATCAAAGAAACCGAAGATGGCAAGACCCGTATTTTTGCCGCCGGCGAGCCCATTCTCTATGGTTGGATTTACCACTATCTGCGCCAAATCGGCTTGATCATCGCGCTTACTTGCTTCAGCATTATTGCGCTGCTCGTTCTCTACTACCGCAATCTCAACGGGGTTTTGATTCCGGCGTTTTCCGCTGTGATCACCTTTATCTGGGGCACCGGATTTACCGCCCTCTTGGGTTACAATTTCGAGCCACTGATCCTAGTGGTGCCGTTTCTAATTGCAGCGCGGACCATTAGCCACTCCATACAGTTCCGAGAACGATTCTTCGAGGAGTTGGAACGCTACGGCAACAAGGAGAAAGCGGCCATCGAATCAGCGACAGGGCTGATGATGCCCGGCAGCGTTTCCATCGTCACCGACGCCATCGGCCTTACGGTTCTCCTGGTGGCCCCGATGCCGATTCTTATCAAGCTGGCCATTGCGGGAAGTTTCTGGGTGCTAAGCAATCTTGTGACCGTGGTCATTCTCGATCCGATTCTCTGCTGTTACTTTCCGGCACCGCGCCACCTTCCCAGGGGAGGCGAAGGGCATTGGCTAGAAACACCGCTACGACGCCTGGGCGGTTTCTGCGTCCGTCGGCCGGGGCGACTGCTCGTCACGGCCTGTTTCGCCGTTATCGCCGTGTGGAGCGTCTACTGGTATCAGTTTTTGACCGTCGGCGATTCTCGTCCGGGCTCTCCGCTATTGTGGCCCGATTCGAACTACAACCAGAGCGTGCGCCACATCAACGAAAGATTTCAGGGTACGGACCATCTTTACGTTATCGTTAAGGGCCAGACGGAAAATACCATGAAGTCGCCGCAGGTGCTGGAGACAGTCGAGGCCTTTCAACGTCACATGATGCGCTCGCCTCATGTCGGCGGCACGGACTCTCTGGTGGACCTGACGCGCCAGATCAACACCGTCCTGCATAACAGCGATCCCCGCTGGTCTCTGCTGCCGCGCTCGGCCGACGACGTGGGAGGTATTGTGATGGTGGCAGAGCACGGCAGCGAACCGGGAGATTTCGACCGCTGGGTCAATTACAATTTTCAGCATGGCCGGGTGACTTTTTTTCTTTATGATCATAAGGGAGATACCCTCCGCGACGTGATCGATCGTGCCACGGAATTCATTCAAAGCCATCCCTTGGAGGGCGCCGAATTCAAGCTGGCCAGCGGCTATGCCGGCGTGTTGGCGGCGGCCAACGAAGTTATCGCCCGCTCCGACAAGCTCACTCTCGGTTTGATGCTCTTGGCCCAATTGGTTTTTTGCACCATCGGCTTTCGCTCGTTAATCGCCGGCCTTTTCTTTGTTGGAGTGGTTCTCCTGTCGAACACTTTTGGCATGGCGCTCATGGCCTACTGGAACGTGGGACTGAACGTCAACACCTTGCCGGTGATCAGTCTGGGAATTGGTTTCGGCGAGGACTACGGGATTTATATCGTTTCGCGCATTATTGAGGAATACCAACGTCAGAACCGAACCGATCTTCCTTCAGCGGTGATCGAAGGTATGGCCACCGCTGGCAAGGCCGTGCTTTACACCGCTGTCCTGGTTTCGGCGGGGATCGCGTTCTGGTCTTTGTCACCGCTCCGCTTCCAAGCTGAGATGGGCTACCAACTTCTGATTATCCTGACGATGAACATGCTCGGGGGTCTGTTGCTGCTACCCGCCCTTATCGCCCTGTTGAAACCGAAGTTTGTTTTGGGAGAAAGAAGATAGGATCTTCAGGCTTTCATGTGAAGCAGGGCTCGGAGATTGCACCGCGGAGGCGCGGAGGACGCAGAGGGGAGACTTTGAAATGATAAGTCTCTGCGTACTCTGTGCCTCTGCGGTGAATACTTCTTCACAGGAAACCCGAGATAACCAGAAGATAAAAGCTTCTTACGGCTTTTCCACTGGCACCGTGTCTTTGCCGTCGAAAGGCGGATAAAAAACCACAAAGGCAACGGAGGGTTCGCCGGCGGTATTAACAAAGTAGTGGACGGCGTTACGGGGGATATAAACGATATCGCCCACTGACAGATCGATGCGGCGATTCTCCAGCATCAAGTATCCTCGGCCCTTCACCATCACCACCGTGCCATCGTGAATCTTGTGAATGTGTGGCTTTTCCCGATCGCGGACTTGCACGAGGTGATGGCTCACGCCTTGCCCTTGGCCGAGAGTCGTAATCTTGATGTTTTCGCTCGCGCCGAGCGGGTTCTCAGCCAACACTTTGTTAACTTCGGCTTGCTTGAGTTCCGTGCCGTACTGGAGAGAAATCTGCGATGCAGGGGAGCAGGCAAAAAAGACAGACAAAGCAAAAAACCCGAAAGTGCGGCTGCTAAATCTTCCTAATCTGATAGCCATAAACCAAGTCTAGAAACTGCACGATGATTCTTGCCGTCGCGCCCCAGATGTCCCAGCCGTTGCAGTAGAAGTGATAAACCGGTTCGCCGTGGGATGAGAGATGGTCAGCCATCACCACACACTTAGGCTCCAGCAAACTTGCAATGGGAACGGAAAATACCGCGGCCGTCTCCGCGGGATTCAAGCGGAACTCGTAAAATGGCGGGATCACTCCAACAAACGGCGTAACGACAAAATCATAAGCCGCCGTCACCTGATCCAGTCGTCCCAACACCCGCACGTGGGAGGGATCGATGCCAATCTCCTCATGGCTTTCCCGTAGAGCTGCCTCCAATTCGCCGCGGTCTTCGGCATCTACCCGGCCTCCAGGGAAGGCCACTTGCCCCCGATGATGATTGAGTAGCTCCGCTCTCTTGGTCAACACGAGGTGATCCCCATCGTCACGCTCCTGGATGGGCATTAAGACCGCGGCGAGCTTGTAATGATCGCCCGTGAGATTCCTTGGCGAACGGGATTGCAAGACGGTGGCGATCTTGTCGGCAACCATGTTGAAGAAAAGTTTGACCGGCTGACGATCTGTGATATGAAACGGGTCCAATTTAACCAATTGCCCCGGAAAAGACCAGTACCGTGAGAGATCGCGACATTCATGCCATCATTCGCATTTTGCGTCGGGAAGTTCCCAAATGGGAGACCCCTATCGTGACTCTAATGGCAGAAACTTACGAGAGCCCGTTCCGGGTTCTTATTTCTTGCATCTTGAGCTTGCGCACGCAGGACTCCACTACGGCGAAAGCGTCTCATCGTCTTTTTGCTCTTGCCGACTCGCCAGAAGCAATGATGAAGCTGACGACCAAAAAAATCGAGAAGACGATTTTTCCGGTCGGTTTTTATCGCACCAAGGCGAAAGTCATTCGCGAGATCTGCCGTATCTTGATCCAGGATTATTCAGGCAAAGTTCCCAACGAGATCGATGAACTGCTAAAGCTCAAAGGTGTTGGAAGGAAAACCGCCAATCTCGTCGTAACGCTCGGTTATCGCAAGCCGGGCATTTGCGTGGACACCCATGTGCATCGAATTTCCAATCGCTGGGGCTATGTCAAAACCCCGACACCGGAGAAAACGGAGTTCGCGCTCAGGGACAAGCTTCCTAAACAATACTGGATTGAATACAACGACTTATTGGTGAGCTTCGGCCAGCATCTCTGCCGCCCGAT
Source organism: Deltaproteobacteria bacterium (assembly GCA_020027655.1). Classification (GTDB taxonomy): domain Bacteria; phylum Desulfobacterota; class Binatia; order UBA9968; family UBA9968; genus DAIRFP01. The sequence goes on from JAHKKJ010000150.1 coordinate 4,086, forward strand.
CTCGCCCGTTTGCAGCCAGTGTCCCGTGGAAAGGTATTGCGCTAAGAAAGGCGTTACGATAAGCCGCTAGCCATGGCTCAACCGATCCCGCAAGGATATTTCGCCCACAACACCGAGGTTCTCGGTTACCACGATCTCAACGGCAAGCCCGCCTTCAAACTGGCAATGCAGGAAGTAAACGGCCGCTGGTATCTTTACCTCGCTCATCTCTGGCACCAGGGTTGGAGTATTCTCGATGTTACTGATCCAACGGCGCCGCAATTCGTCGCCTTTACACCCGGCCCGGAAAACACCTGGACGATCCAAATCCAAGTCGCCGACGGCAAGATGATTACCGCCTTGGAGCGCATCGCACCCGGCTGGGGTGGTATCGAAGGAAAAGAGCACGCCGAAGGGGTTTTGATCTGGGATGTGAGCGACCCGGGCAAACCCAGACAACTTGGCCACTACCCGACCGGCAGCACGGGGACACATCGAAATTTCTATGACGGCGGAAACTTGATGCATGTTGCCGGCGGTGCACCGGGTTACGATGGAAAGATTTACCACATCGTCGACATTTCGGATCCGACAAAACCCGAGCGACTTTCCTACTTCGCGCTCGAAGAGCAAAAGAACGGCGCGCCTAAGACCGGGGCCAAGCTATCGCTCCACGGACCGGCTCATATCGAGGCTGACAGAGCCTATCTGCCCTACGGCGACGGCGGCGGCATTATTCTCGACGTGTCGGACATCAAGAATCCGCGGATGATCAGCCAGCTCGTGTTTCGCGGCATTACCGCGACTCAGGGGATCCATACCTTTCTTCCATTGCCGCGCCGCAAGATCGCCTTGATCAATGACGAAGCCATTCGTGAGCACGGCGATGAAGATCTGAACTTGGCCGGTATCGTTGATACCAGCAACGAGAAACAGCTCCGATTGATCTCGCTCTTTCCCCTTCCCGAGCCGCCACCGGAAAGCGGATTGAAAAACTTTTACGAAAAAGGCGGCCGCTTCGGGCCCCACAATCAGCACCATCCAAATCACCAACCTTGCCTGGAGGACCGCGACGACATCGCCTATCTGACTTACTTTAATGCCGGCTTAAGGGTCTACGATATCCGCGACGCGCGCGCGCCGAAAGAGATCGGCTATTTTATACCGCCCGATCCAAAGATAAGAATCGGCACCAAGCCTAGCCGGCTAGTTGCGCAAACGGAAGACGTTTTGGTCGATCGGCGTGGCTGTATTTACATCAGTGATAAGAATCTGGGGATCTATATCCTGCGGCTTAGGACAATCTGGCCTTACGCCTCCGGATGAGGCGGGCTAAACTGTAGAAGTTACGGCATCAAACGAAGCGAAATACTAACAGCGTGGCGGAAGCAGCCGATAACAACAATTGGAAGCGTCTGAATATCTCTGTCACGGATAAAGAGTCGGGCGCCGTGATCGAATACAAAATCCATTTCTACCGGAAGCGCAATGGATGGTATGATGAGGTCCGTTATGACAGCCACGAAATCAGAAGAGGAAGGAAGACCCTCGCACCTCACCTGCACATGAAGCTCGGCACGCCGTTTAAGGATTCGCGGGAAGGTGAAGCAGAGCTCAGCAGAATAATCGAGGGAATATTGCCGGAACTTAGGGAGATAATCCGATGAGCCGCATCCTAGCCATCAAGGGAACCGAAGGTGAAAGAGAAGTCGATTACGCTGCCCTTTCGCTGAAGGAAATTCAAAAAAGCATCAAGACCTATGAGAAACAATATGGCAGCTACGCCAAATTACTAAGGGGTTACGATTGCGAGTCCGGAACACCGGAAGACTATCTCGTCCTAATCGACTGGGAATGCCTCCTAGCTGAAATTAAAAGCAGAAAAAGAGCAAAACTTTCCCTGATTCGGGGCGGCAAGAAAAAACCCCGCTAACCCGCAAACCCCTTGGCTCTCCGTTAACTATCGGTGCAGCAGGTTGCTGAAAAATTGCCGTTCATCCTTCGAGGGCCTCAGGACGAACGGAAAGGAAGTTCAAACTATTAAGAATTTCCCGTTCATGCTGAGCCTGTCGAAGCATTCCGACCATTTTTGAGCAACTGCTAGTCTAGTCTAGACGGTTTTGCCTTAACTCGATTTAGTAACCGATCTCAACCTTTTAGCGGCAGTGCGCTCAGCCGTTTCATTTCTTTTCCGGCGTCATCGACTCTGGAAAATACTTCGATGGCGCCCAGACGTTTACGGTAAAGTTGCGACAGCCAAGGATACGCAGCTCGCGCATGATGCGGATATAATCAGCCGAATCGATGAAGTCACGCCAATTATCCAGCGTCTCGAAATCGACGGTGATGGCGACATGAGGCGACACTTCGAGTGGGTTTCGGTAATTGCGAATCTCTATGACGCCCTTATGAGCGAGCGTGGCCGGCAACCAGTCGTTCTTTGCCTTATTCGCGTAAATAGTCAGATTCGCCTTCTGATCGGGCAGGTCCCATTGAATGACGAAATGCACCATTATTGAATCCCCCGTACTAAGCCACCGTCGATTTGAATCGTCGTACCCGTGATATAGCTGGCGCGCTCCGACCCCAAGAACACAATGAGGTCCGCAGTTTCTTCCGCTGTGCCATAGCGCCCCAACGGAACTTCTGCAGCCATCTCGCGGTTGATCTCTTCTACAGGCCGCTTCACGCGATCCGCGCGCGCTTTATTCAGTTTCTGCGCGCGTTCCGTGTCGATCCGTCCCGGGCAAATGTTATTGATCAGAATATTATCTTTCGCCAGCTCACGTGACAGCGTTTTCGCCATGCCGATGACACCGCTCCGAATCGCGTTAGAGAGTACGAGACCGGCGATGGGCTCCTTGACCGAATAGGAAGTGATATTGATAACCCGGCCTCCGCCGACTTTGCGCATGTGCGGCACCGATTCACGAGTCATTCGCATCGTGCTCATGAAGCTCAATCGAAAGGCGTTGTCCCAATCTTCATCGGTGAACTTCATGAATTCTCCGGGAGGCGGCCCGCCGGCGTTGTTCACTACGATGTCCAACCGGCCGAAGTGCTCGGCTGTCTTGGAGACGAATCTCTGGATGTCTGCCGCTTTGTTCATGTCGGCCACCATCGCCAAGACCTCTCCACCGGTTTCCTTTCGAATCATCTCAGCGGCTTCGTTCAGCGCCGCCTCACCGCGGGCACAGATGCTGACCTTCGCACCCTCACGCGAGAAGCCCAAGGCGGTGGCTCGTCCCATGCCCTGGCTCGCGCCCGCCACCAGCGCGACTTTCCCCTTCAGTCCAAGATCCATCCTCGATCCCCCTAACTTTTTGAAGTGTGCCGGATACTATCAGACCAATCTGAGTGGGTCAAAAAGGGTAGGTAAACCTGAGGTCGGAGGTCCGCAGTCAGAGGTCGTGTCGCAAAGAAACCAGAGGTCAGAAATCAGCGTTTAAGAAATGGGCCGGGATTCTGATCTCACTTCTGCTGCCAATAGATGTTGTCGCGAAACTCGGGATGGAGACGCTTGATGTAAAGACAAAGCATGCCGTGCACTCCCAGCTGGCGCAACTTTCGGGGATCGCCGGCTCGCAGGGCCGCTTTTTCCTCGGCGGTGAGATCGTATTCCCCCATTACGGCTTCGAAATCCGTGAGA
>JAHKKJ010000151.1 GCA_020027655.1 Deltaproteobacteria bacterium
GTGAGTGCGACAGCCATCTCCGCCCGACCGTAGAAGCCCTCCTTCTGTAAAACAAGATCGAATTATCAGCCTTCGGTCTGGTCTACTTGCAGGGCCACGTATTCGGTGAGAATCTGGCACTATCACGTTGATGGGGACCCGCCGGTTCTTAGACCGGAGTGGGAATCGGCATGTCGTAAAGTCGCGCGACGTTTTCCCGCACTAGTTTAGCACGCAACCCAGCGGGGAGGTCGCCCAAGTCCCGGGCTACGATCTTGCGGGAATGGGGCCAGGTCGAGTTGCCGTGGGGGAAGTCGTTGGACCACATGCAGTTGTCGGCTCCCCACCACGACAAGATATGGCCGCCGACAGCGTCGTTGAAGAAAGTGGCGTAGACCTGGCGGTGGAAATATTCGCTCGGAAGTTTTTTTATTGCGAGGCCTTCGCGGTTGGTTCCATGGCGCTTGAAGTAGTAGTCCCACTGTTCGAGTAAAAACGGAATCCAGCCGATCTCGTTTTCGACCAAGACGAGCTTCAGCCGCGGATAGCGCTCCAATACGCCGGAGAAGATGAGCTCGTAGAGGCTGTTAATGGACTGGAACAGTTTCATGTTGACGCTGTTGCTCTCCTGTGTGAGGCCGCCTTCGGCAGCAGGGTTAACGCCGAAGCTGCGGGTACGGCTGTAGCCGTGGCCGCTCAAGATGTGCAAGTTCACCGGCATATCGAGGTCCTGAGCCGATGCCCAGAATTTGTCATAGTGCGCAGCGGCGAAGGGCAGTTCGGACGGCGGGACCTGCCAGATGACCGAGCCGTGCAGCCCGGCCTTGCGGCAGCGCTCCTGCTCTTTTACGGCGCCGTCGATATCGTACATGGAGAGCATGGCGATGCCGATCAGACGGTCGGGGGCGGCCTGGCAGTAGTCGATCAGCCAATCGTTGTAAACGCGGGCGCAGGCCGCCTCCAGCTCGGGATCGTTCAGGCTCAGCGCCTTTAACCCGTGGGTGGGATAGAGGACTTCCGCGCTGACGCCGTCGGCGGCCATTTCAGCGACGCGCTTTGTCTTATCCATGGCACCGGGCGAATCGGTGGGCCTTTGCCCGCCAAATCCAGGGGCGCGGTCCTGAAATGCTTTAGGCAGTTGCTTTTTCCAAAGACCTTCCGGCTCAATGACGTGCGAGTCCGACGAGATCAAAACTTCATTGATGACGACGTCGCTCTCTTTCCCATAGGTTCGTTCAATAATGGCCATCGTTTTGACTCCTTCGTACTGTCAAAATTGCGCAAGCTAGCTGTGGTGCGGCTTTCTGAAAAACTCGCTGACAGCCCTACTACATGGAAATAACCCAGCCGGGGATCAAGGTGCAAGGGGAAGGGTCAACGGAGCGCACGGCACGCTACTGACTAAATGGAGTTGACTCAAGCGCCCCATAGCTTCTTGCTCGCCAATGCAGCGCCTTCGGATAGCGCGCGCAGCTTTGCCCACGCGATCTGCGGATGGACCCGCCCGCCCAGGCCGCAGTCGGTCCCTGCGATGACGTTGTCGCGGCCGACGGCGTCGGCGAAGGCGAGAATGCGATCCGCCACCAGCTCCGGGTGCTCGACGACGTCGGTGGCGTGGCTGACGACGCCGGGGATGAGAATTTTTCCGGCAGGCAACTTGATATCTCGCCAGACCTTGTGTTCATGCTCGTGACGCCCGTTGCCGGCTTCGACCGAATACGCTCCCGCATGAACCCTGAGCATAACATCGACGATGTCGCGCAGCGGGATGTCCGTCGTGTGGGGACCGTGCCAGCTGCCCCAGCAGATGTGATAGCGCACCCGATCTTCCGGGATGCCGTCAAGCGCGTGATTCAGCATCTCGACGCGCAGTAGCGCGTAACGCTTGTACTCCTCGAGGCTCGGCCGCGGATCCAGCATGTCCCAGGCGCCGGGCAGACCGGGGTCGTCGAGCTGCAGGATGAAGTCGGCTTTCGCAATCGCCCGATATTCCTCGCGCATCGCCGCAGCGATCGCCTCCAAAAATGCCTCAACCGTCGGGTAGTAACTGTTTTGATCACGGCAGAACATCTCCAGGCTACCGGGGGCGATGGAGCTGACGAACGCTTCTTCGACACCGGCGGCATCGGCGGCTTCTTTCAAGTTCGCAAGGTGCCGGCGCAGGGTCGCTTGTGCGGTGTAGGCGATTGGACCGTTGCACGTCGGGCGGCTGGCGGCGGTGCTCGGCGCTCCGAGTCCCGTATCGGCGTAAAACTCGGCGAACTCCCGCTGCTCCCAGCGCACCCCGACGATGCGCATCGGCGCCCCAGGGGCGGCTGTATCGGGTGCGACGGACTGCGGCGACGTCGGACCGAAGCCGGAGACGCGGTCGAAGATGTAGTTACCCCAGGCGCCGCGGTCCGATGCAGCCCGCATCGGCTTGCCGAATTCGCCATCGTTCGGAATATCAACGCCTGTCTTCTTCTGGGCGAGCACGACCTCGCCCACGGCGGAGCGCAACCGCGCCTGCAGTGCCGCTTCGTCTTCAGCCGCGGTTGTGTTCTTTGACCACATTTCGCGCAGGTCGGCCGGCCGGGGCAGGCTACCGGCATGGGTGGTCAGGATACGCTCAGTGCTTCGTCGCATCTCTCAATACCTCCACTAGGTTATTTCCTTCCGAAGAAAAGTGCTCTTGGGGGTACAAATCAAGAACACACAAGGCCAAGGCGGCTCGGGTCAAGCGTGATATTTGCGTTTCTCAACAGCGGAAACAAGCTCGTCAATAACCCTTTAACTGTTTATCACTCCCAAGCCTACTTTTATCCGCGCCACACTACGACTTACACATGTGTTGTTCATACGAGCGCGGTTACCGAAAGCTCCGTACGATTACGCGCAACGTAACATATCGCCTCCCGGGCTCGGACCCGCTCCCGATCCTTGCACGCTCCCATTACCTCAGCTCTACTGCGTCCCAGCACGGCACAGCGGCGCCGACTAAACGCCGATCGGGGTCAAGTCTTTTATCTTGATAATCGTCGATTCGTACAAGTTTTTCTGATTTATTCAGCGCCAATTCTTGATAAACTCCAAAACATTGCGGTTAAAAGCCTCCGGCTGCTCCCAGTTGATCGAGTGAGCGGCCTCGGGCAAAACGATGAACTGGGCGCCGGGGATATGGGCGAGTTGCCGCCGCATGACCCAGGGCGGTGTCTGCGCTGGCGCGCCCTTTTGTTGCGAGTGGTGATGAATCTCCAGCCAGCGCTTCAGCCCCTCGGGGTTGGTCGCCATGTATCCCATGCTCACTTCTCGGAACTCCGGGGGCCAGCTCGAAAACCCAGGAAGTCCCGTCTTCTGGCGAAGCTGCCGCAATTCTTCGTCGACGATGGCGCCACCGCTGGCGGCGACAACCATGCTGCGAAGCCGCTCCGGATGCCAGAGAACGTAGTCATACGCCGCGAACCCGCCGCCTGCCACAGCGACGAGATGAAATCGGTCGAGCCCCAGGTGCTCCACCAGGGCGTGCAGGTCATCTGCGATGGTGCCGGGCTGAGCACCAGTGCCCGGATTCGCCCTGCTGCGGCCCCATCCCCGCCGATCGAAGGTGATAACTCGATATCCCGCTTCGATGAAGCCCGGAATGTTGTACTGCCAGCTGTCGGCATTGCCTGTATTGGCGTGAAGCAGCACGACCGGCACACCGCTACCGCCACTGTCAGTATACCAAAGACGCACGCCCGGTAGATCCGCGTATCCCGCGAATTGCCGGTTTTGTGTTTGTTCCGTGGTCGCCATCATCGGACATGTTCCTCCTTCCTCAATCCTCGTGCGCCGCCGTCACTAACTAACTCTCTTCGGCCGATAAAACTCAATTGCGTTTTTGTAGAAAACATTCGCCGCTTTTTCTTCTCCTAATGTTTCCAGAACCAGCGTGTAATCGTCATCTTGATAAGGCCTTGGCGCGCGGGTGGACGGCAGGTCGGTGCCAAACATGAGCGCCCGCGGATTAGCCGCGTAAAGGTCAGTCAGCGCGGGGCGCACATCAAAGTCTACTCGTCCAAAGCCGGTGGCCTTCACCCGCACACCTTTTTCCGCGAGTTTTAGCAGCGTCGGGAAACCCGCTTTGGAGAGACCGAGATGGTCGATACTGACCACCGGCAACGATACCAGCGTCTCAAAAAGAGCGGCAAGCTCAGTCGAATCGACATACAACTCGGTGTGCCAGCCGACCAGTTCATGAACCCGCCGCGCCATGCTTTCCAGGTGATGGATTTCTTCCGAACCGCCGCGCTTGACGTTAAAACGGACCGCTCGCACCCCTGCGCTGTTGAGTTCCTGCAGCTCCTGATCCGAAACCGTCTGCGGCACCTGGGTGACACCGACAAACGAAGGCCCAAGCACTTTCAAAGCATGGAACAGATAAGACTGATCGAAAGCCTGGAACGAGCCGGACACCACCGCGCCGCCGCAGAGATCGACCGCTTTCAGGCGCTCTAGATAATCCTCGCTGGTAAACTCGTCGGGCATGAATCCTTGATTGGACACGACGGGAAAATTTTTGTCGATGATATGAAAATGGCAATCAAAGTACTTTTGGTTCATCGAAGTTCTCCTCTCAAGCGCGCCACGGCGCAGCCTTACGGCCACAGCTCCTTCGTCGCCAGTTCCGCCCCTTCCACCAACGCCTCGAGCTTCGCCCACTGGATCGATGGATGGACCTTGGCGCTGAAGGGGCCCTGGGAAAAACCGCAGTCGGTGCCGGCAAGCACGTTTTCCCGCCCGACGAGTCTGGCCAGCCGCACGATACGCTGCGCCACCAGCTCGGGATGCTCGATCAAGTTGGTCGCATGGGTGACGACGCCAGGGATGAGCACCGTTCCTTCCGGCGGCTTGACGTCCTGCCATACCTTCCACTCATGCTCATGCCGCACGTTCGCCGCTTCGAAGAGATAGGCACCGGCCTTGACCTTTAGGAATAGTGACTGGATGTGCTTGATGGGGATGTCCGTGCTATGCGGCCCATGCCAGCTGCCCCAGCATATATGGTAACGGATGCGATCTCGCGGAATGTCCGCCAGCGCGTAATTGGTCGCTTCGATCCGCGTTTCACAAAATTTCTGAAATTCTTTCAGATCGATGTTGGGCAGCAATTGGTCCCAACGCGCGGTAATCCATGGATCGTCCAGTTGGACCAGAAAGCCGGCGTCGACAATCGACCTATACTCATGCTTGAGCGCATCCGCGATGGCGTAAAGGTAGTCTTCCTGACTCGGGTAGAACTCGTTGCTTCGGTCTGTCTCCACGGTAATCGGCGCGGCCACCGGCATGAACGCTTCTTCGACGCTTATGCCCGCGAGCGCCGCCTTGAAGTTGGCGATATCGATCTGGAGGAGGGCCGGATCGTAGGTGATCGGTCCCGTGCACACCCATTTCACGCTCACTGGACGATGGGAACGTGTGAGGCGGTCATACTCTTGATAGAAGTCGGCGAAGTCCCTGCGGTCCTTGCCCCGCGACACGCCGGACTCGCCGGGAATGCCCGGCCGGCGTTCAAATCCGCCAAGCCGTTCATTGATATAAACCGCGAAGCCCGACTTACCGAACTCTCCGTCGCTGACGACGTCGATGCCAACTTCGGCCTGCCTGCGCACGACCTCCGATACAGCTTTCCGCAAGCTTTCGGCAAAGCTTTCCCGGTCGTAGGGCTCTTTGTTTACCCTGGCGCGCATGGCATCGATAATTTCCACCGGGCGGGTCAGGCTGCCGACGTGGGTCGTGAGAATTCTTTCCATGCTGCGCTTCATAGTTACGCATTCGCTACCGCTTCATTCAAAGCGGCCCTTTCCTTTGGTATTCGTCGAAAGGTTCGAGGGACTTGGCGTCTGAGTCCACCATACTACAGGAATCGGCATCTCGCATAATCTGGACAATCTCTTCGTGAAAGTTTCTAAGGTTTCCAGTTCGCTTGCGTTAGCTCGCTGTCCGCTTTCTTTGCAAAGCTGAAATCGTAGGCGCGCTCGATAGGCACTTCCTTTGTGACTTTGAGGACCTCGCGAACGATGTCGAGATCGTTTTTCTGCGTTTCTTCGTCGACCACGCCGTTGGTCGTAAAAGTTCCAATCATGCCGTCGTATGTGCGCGCTGCCAAGTCCCTGTTTAACTCGGAAAATTTCATCATCGTATCCATCGCCACCTCGCGGTTCTGCTTGACCAGGCGCAGGGCTTTGAGCAGAGCACGCATGAATCCATGCATCACCTTGGGTTTGTCTTTAATGAATTGGTCGTTGGTTGCCACCGTGCCCCAGGAGTTCTTCACTTCTTTGCCTAGATACAAGATCTCTTTCATGCCTTGATCGAGGGCGGCAAAGCGTTCCTCCGAGCTCAGTAGGCCCCCATCCACGGTGCCCGATTGCAGCGCCGCCAGGCGCTGGCCCGGCGGCATCGCGAGAAACGTCAAATCCTTGGTGGCGTCGAGGCCGTACTTTGGGGCAACCTTTTTCAACATAAACGTCGCCACCGCGGCGATGCCGGTCACAGCGATCTTTTTATTCTTTAGATCTTTAAAAGCGCTGTACTGGGGCCGGGCCATAAGCCACTGCAGCACCTGATCGTTGACGGCCAGGACGGTTTTGAGCGGCGCATTGCCTTGGGTGACGGCGACCAGGGCGCTGCTCCCGGAACCGGTGAAATCCATTTCGCCGGCCAGCACGGCTTGAAGGCCGGGGGTGGATGCCATGACGACGATATTGAGATCGATCCCTTCCTCCTTCATATAACCCCGCTCCTTGGCAAGCGGAAAGATGATGAACTGAAACGACTTGGACGGCAGGGTGACGTTGACTTTATCGAGGGCGAATGCCGCTTTGCCGGGAAGCAACAACACGCCGATCAGCAGCGGCGAGATCATCGACAGGATGATTTTTGTCATCGTTCAGTCCCTCCTGGAAATAAGTTATCGAGCAGGCACGCAACCGGTTACGGCCTACATTATAAAAGCCAATTTTCTATGTCGAGGGGAAATTTAAGGGTTTCCGGGTGGTGGTTCAGCTAGTCAATCTCTCACTGGATCAGACTGTTTGAACCAGATAAAGGTACCGGGGTTTGTTTGCTCGGATTGTATTGAGTTCGACCAACCCGCTACAACCAGCGTGCCACTCACGGCGGTCGCCCGCTCCATTTTTCTGACCCTAAATCGTTTGCGTTCACCCATGTGTCAAGTGGTAGCATCAATCAACAGCTGGAACACTCGATGCGCGCAGGATATAAATGTATGTATTCACTGAGCTGGCTCTCAGGGCAACAAACTGGACATTCAAAGGAGATAATTAAGCATGGAGCAAGACTTTGTTGGTACCAAGCGTTGGATACGGCAGGCCACTCCCTATGAGGTTTACATGGAGGAGCAAAATCTCCCCATCCATCGTGGCACGGTGGGTTTCTACGACATCCGAGACCTGGCTTTGGGATCTTGGAAGCGCATGGGCGCTCAAGGCGCGTTCATTGAGCTTAACGGCTGCGGTGGGCTCCAGGGGGTGTACGTTATCGAGATGCCCGGTGCCGATGCCATCACTGCTGAAAAGCACATGTACGAGGAGATCTTCTACGTGCTCGAGGGGCGCGGCACGACGGAGATCTGGACGGGCGACGATGCTAACAAAAAGCAGACCTTCGAGTGGCAGCCGGGTAGCCTCTTCTCGCCACCGCTGAATACCTGGCACCGGATCGTCAACGCAACCTCCAGCCCTGCTTTATTACTTGGCGTGACCAATGCGCCGCCGATTTTCCACCTGTATCGGAGTCAGGACGCTCTGTTCAACAACCCGTACCAGTTCAAGGATCGCTACGACGGGAACGCGGATTATTTCAAAGCGCATACCGACCTCGGAAAAGATCCGCGCCACGGCCGCGCGCGCAACTACGGCAACATTATACCGGACGCCGACCGCGTGGAGCTGCCGCTGGATGGTCAGCGCGGCGTGGGGCACCGAACTTTCTTTTGGAGCCTCTCCGGGAACAGTTATCAGGGGTTCATCGCGCAATACGCGCCTGGCCGCTACTCCCGATGTCACGCCCATGAAGCCGGCCCGGTGCTGCTGTGTGTAGCCGGCAAAGGCTACACCATCACGTGGCCTGGCGAGGCGGGTACGACGCCCTGGGCGGACGGCAAGGGCGAATTGGTCCAGCGACTGGACTACAAGCCTGGCGGCATCGTAAGCGCTGCCCCGGGTGATGCCGGCTGGTTCCACGGTCACTTTGGCGCATCCAAGGAAGCTTTGCGTGTGCTGGCCTTCCTGGGCGGCTATCCCAGGCGAGTCAAGGGTATCCCTGGAGTAGATTGGTGGGGTTTGAATCTCGACATCAAACAGGGCGGCCACACCATCGAGTACCGTGACGAGGACCCGCATATCCGCAAGATGTTCCAAGAGCAATTGGCAAAAGAAGGCGCAGACTTCAATATGCCTGACGAAGCATATCGGTAAGCGGTTAGACGGTCTCAGTGTGGTGGTATTGACCGAGGCTGTCGGTTGGGCCTCATTCCTTGAGCCCGATGGCGGCGGCGATTTCTCGGCCATCTAAACGCCCGGGAGCAAAGTTACCCGTATACGGATAAAACCCAGCCATCACTACCTTAAACCCAGCTCGGTTCAATTCCCGGGTCAACACGGTTGGATCCATGAAGTTCATTGTCTTGGGGAATGTTTCCGGATGCAAATATTCTGGAATGCAGGCACCGACGTCTGCTATGAAACCTGGCCACTCGTCGGCCGCTGCAATCTGCTTCTCGTAAACAGGAATCAGAGGCTTGAAGATAGTTCTGTAGACCGCGTCATTGACCAGGAATACTCGGCCTCCGGGCTTCAGCCATCGATAGAATTTAGTCAGGCTCGTCCGAATGCGATCGCCATCGAAAAAGTGGAATAGCCTGGCGTTGTAGATGCCATCGAAGGAGGCATCTGAAAATTCAAGGTGCTCCGGAAATTGCCCCAAGCAACAAACCAATTTGTCTGAATATTCTGCAGGCGTTCGTGATTTTATGATGGCCAGTTGATCAGCATCGATCTCATTGGCAAACACCTTCCCGGCGCCGGCTTCCAGTGCCTTGATGACGATATGGCCGTAGCCGGCAGCGACCTCCAGCAGGGTCCCCTTCGTTTGTCCGGCAAAATCAAGATAGGCCTGCGTGATCGCGTCAATATAGAGCCAGATGGCCCCCTGCCGGTCGAGGGTTGGAATGAAGGAGTTGTTCTCGACCGGATCCGGCATTCTTGGCACATCGTTTGACATCGACGGTTCCCCCCGGCGGAGAAAATGGTACGGTGTTAATCTTACAAAGGCGCATCGCATATTTCACTACCATTCTTCCAGCTGCTTCGTCGATCTCCGGTTTGGCAAATGCCGCATGGCTCAGCCAGAAACAAGTCTCTGGGGCCTGAGGATTGAGTTATTTGTTTGGACTCGATCCCACTAGTAAGAGCCAATCCGATTATTCAGCAGAGCGGCTTACGTTCAACTTCTACGATCGAATTTCCGCCTTACCGCTTTCCAATTTCTGACAAAAAACTGGCGGGTGGATTGGTCCGGGTAGATCAGCTTTGATGGCGACCGCTCTTCGATTGGCCTCCACCAAGCAATCCGGCGGCTGGATCTTCCTACTGAAACTTCGCCGCAGCCATCAACATGCTGGGCGGGCTTAAATACCCGTTGTTCCTTTCTCAAGAGAGAATTGAGGCGGTTCGATAATCGACGAGATTGGAACATTTGCGGACATTGATGCCATCCTTAAATAAACAGCGCAATTTGTTTTTGGGCACTCTTGTTGCTCTACATCGGCTGGGTGGCAAATCCGATGGACGAAGCTATTGTGGAAAATCTTTCAAACCTGGCGAATCTCGTATTGACCGATGGTCGCGCGCTCATGAGAGCCGGAGGCTTGGAGATACTTCCTACTACTGCAGTCGCATTGATAATCGTTCTTCTCGTGACGAGGATAGTGAAAAGAAAAACCTTGCGAGCGCGAGGCACTGGTACCCATAAACGCGCTGCCGGTCGCCTTTTTGAAAGGCAACGTAGTCCGGCGCTGAAGCCATGCCCGAACTGTGCCGAGCAACTCCCGCTCTCAGCAATTATTTGTCACACGTGCGATTACAATTTTCTTGCTGAGAGACCGGGTCGCGGCCAAAAAGTGCTGCCTTCGCCCCAACCCATGACTCACGAAGTGCCGGAGCAAAAAATCGCGTCGGCAACGTAGGATTCTTCTGCGCGCCTTTGCGTCGTTTTCTTCCTCCCATCCGATCTTCTCTAAAACTCGTCATAACCAGAAATTGAACACAACTACTCTGCCGCGGTGGAAGACGATCACTTTCACGAGCAGGTCGCTGGGGGTCAAACATCAGTGTGGATTTCGCTGACTCATTCAGTGATTTAGTGCAGGCCCGAGCTTTTCCTTCTCTTGCGCTTTGGCTCGCCCGATTAAATCCTTTTTGCTACGGCCGGTCTAAATCAGATCCCTAGTTGATCCGCCCTAGTTCACATTTTATGCTGTTAGAAGATGTCATAAATTGTGTTACGCGCCAATTACAACAGTACCGGGCATTAAGGAGAAACGGCAATGCTAAAGAATAAACTATCTGTTTTGTTCATCACCGGCCGTCCAACGCGGTTGAGTGCGAAACTCTATTGCCTGTTGCCTATCGCCTATTGCCTAAAAACGTGTTTCATCGCCTGCGTGCTGGCGG
>JAHKKJ010000687.1 GCA_020027655.1 Deltaproteobacteria bacterium
ACGATCGACGGCGTGATTCGGGCGACGGACATGCTGATCGCCGGAAAGCGGGTTGTCATTGCTGGTTACGGGTGGTGCGGTAAGGGTGTGGCGTCGCGGGCGCGCGGCATGGGCGCCAAGGTGATCGTTACCGAAGTGGATGCAGTCCGGGCTCTCGAAGCGGCGATGGATGGCCTTGAAGTGATGACGATGAAGGAGGCCGCTCGGGTGGGCGATCTCTTTATCACGCTCACCGGCGACATGCATGTCATCGCAGAGGAACATCTGAAGGCTATGAAAAACGGCGCGGTGATTTGTAACTCCGGTCACTTCGATATCGAAATCGACCTCAAAGCGCTGAAGAAACTTTCCACCAAAGTCGAAAAAGGCGTGCGTAATTTCGTCGATGCCTATACCCTGCCTGGAGGAAAAAAGATTTACCTGATCGGCGAAGGTCGGCTGGTCAATCTCGCTGCCGCGGAAGGACATCCGGCTTCAGTGATGGATATGAGTTTTGCCACGCAGGCCTTGGCCTCTGAATGGGCTGTGAAAAACCGCAACGAGCTGACTCCCAAAGTCTATGAGGTTCCCATCGCGGTGGAAAACTGGGTCGCAAAGCTCAAACTCGCGTCGATGGGTATTCGCATCGATACTCTGACCCAGGAGCAGGAAAAATATCTTTCTTCCTGGGCCCACGGTACTTAGTCGTTTTCGTCAAGGGCTTTTTTCAAAAGGTTTCGGGAGCTTGAGCTGCTTTCCGGGGCCTTTTTATTTTCATCAAAGCCGCAACGCCACACGATAGCTTGACCTGAAGCTAGCCGTGGGAATAATAATGGCTTGACAAGCTACCAGTCCCGAACGTTACAAGGAGGGCTACATGAGCGCGTTACAGAAATTTATCGCGTCCGCCCGCAAGCTTCACGCCGAGGAAAAAGATGCCGCGAAACGCTGGGAGAAAATGATTCCGGTGCTCCAGGAATTGATCGCTGACCCGGCGGTCAAAGAACAATCAAAGAGTTGGCCTGCTTGCCGACAAAGCGATCGAGCACAAAACCTACTCTTCTACGAAGATCCCGACTACAAGTTCGTCATTAACGGACTGATTAAAGACCCAAGGTCGCGCACCCAAATCCACGATCATGCGCATAACTGGACGCTGTATGGGGTCCTTGACGGCCGCGAGACCATCGAGCGCTACGAGCGCGTTGACGATCGGTCAAGGCCCGACTACGCTGATATACAACAGACGGAGAATGTGAAGGTAGGGCCCGGCAAAGTCGATCTGGTTGCGCCCTATCAAATCCCTGCCGAAGAAAGCGGCGAAGAGCGAACGGTGGCCATTATCGTTCGGGCGGAAAAAGCAGGCGGTTTCTTGCAGGGTCGATACGATCCAGCGACGAAAAAATACTGGCAAGGCTACGGACCGGAACAGATTCCCTACGAATTGAAATAGGGCGAACTCACGATCCTGATTTTTGTTCGTAGTTATCTAACTTCCAACCTCTGAGGTAATCGTGGCAGAATCAGGAACTGGCGGTAGACCCCGCATCGCAGTCTTTTCGGGGCCCACGGCGACAATTCAAAACAGCGAACCGTTGGTCACCAGCAATAAAGCGCGGGAGAAGTACGGACTACCGCTGCGGACGAATCCAGACGGGACGCCGATGCGCTTCGATGTGTTGCGCGCGCAACGTTTGGCTGCGCCCGTCACGGTCTACGTTGAACAATTCAGCGCCCACCCGCTCGAACGTGATGCCGCCGAGCTTTACACTCAGCCCGACGGTTACCTGGATTCTGCCGGCGTTTTTCACAAAGAGCGCACCGGGCCCAGTGACAAACCCGTCTACGAAGTAACTCTCAAGCCGGAGGACGGTCTCTATCCGTTGCCCTATATGGCGCGCCAAGCCAACGGACAAGCATGGGAAATGGATGGCACTGAAAAAAACGTACCGGCGGACCTTTGCCGGGTACCGTTCTTTCCGGACGGGTCGCGTCTATTTGAAGAGATCGATCGTCTAGGTATTTCAGACGAAGGTGTCGGCTGTCTTCTGACCGCAAAAGCTGACTTCGATTTCTACCGTGCGCTGCCGTCCGGCGGCTATGCGAAAGGACGGAGCGCTGGCGAACGAACTGACATCGGCGATGGCGACATCACGCCGGAAGTTCGCGGCATAGATTTCTTTCCCTACCGGCCGGGTTACTTGCGTAAAGAGCCTCCCATGGCGGCGTTAGCGCGTCTGACCAATGTCGTTCAACGTGCGCTCAGCAGCGGCAAGTATCTGGGTGGGATATGGCTTGAAGGGAGCCCGTTTGTTGAAGAGACGACCTACTGGCTGAACCTGCTGATCGATACCACTCTGCCCATCGTTGGCAATTCATCGCAGCGGCCCCATGGGGCCATTGGCAACGACGGAGATCGTAATATCGTCGATTCCGTGGACTACATCACATCGCGAATTTGGGCCGATGGAAACGGGCGAGATCATATCGGCGCCGTCGCGATTCTCGACGAACAGATTTTTACCGCGCGGGACGTGCAAAAAGCCGACGCCCGGCCCGGTGGTTATATCGCCACGGGAGGGCATGGCGGAATTATCGGCAGAATGGGGCATCCCGGTTTACCACAGTTCTCGTTTAAGACAGTCAAGCGGCATACCTACGACTCGTTGGTGAATATCACGGTGTTACCGAAAGAGGTTCAAGGTTCAAGGGTTCAAAGTTCTAAGGTCGTTGCCATCACCGTGCCGATCAAAAATGATGCAGGAGAATTGCTGCCAACGGCGATTCCGAAAGCCACGATCGTCAAGCATGCGCGCTATTTACCGGAAGATACAACGGGCAATGCAGACGAAGAAGTCGATATTCTTGCACGCATTGAAAAGAATCTAGCCGGTGCGCCGCTGGCGGGATTCGTTGCCGAGGGCTCGGCGCCTTTCGGTGCGATGAGCAATTCCGTTGATGCCGCGCTCAAGCGCGCGACGTTCAGCGGCATGCCGGTAGTTAAAGTCTCAAGAGGAAACACGAGTGGTTTCGTCGATGCCACCCGCGATCCGCTGGCGATTGCTGGGAGCAATCTCACAGCAACCAAAGCGCGTTTGTTACTTATGGCTTGCTTAATGAGATTGGGCAGTTTACCGCTGGCGGTTGATCCCAATAAACCGACGGAAGC
>JAHKKJ010000688.1 GCA_020027655.1 Deltaproteobacteria bacterium
CGAAGGCGCTCGCGTAGGATACAACCCCAAGAAGCCAGGCCGCAGGTCCTACCATCCCTTGCTTTGCTTCGAAGCCGGTTTCCAGGAATTCTGGCATGGGAGCTTGCGCCCAGGCAACGCTGGCGCCTCGACCGGTGCCGTGCCCTTCCTCAAAGTCTGTCTGGCCAAAGCCCCTTCGACCATCGCCCGCTCGCGCATACGCTTTCGCATGGACTCGGGCTTCTACGGCAGCCGTGTTATTCGCTTCCTGGACGCCTCGGGATGCGGTTACGTGATGGTGGCGCGGGAGTATCGCAACATCAAGGCACGCGCCCGAGCTTGCCACTTCCAAGCGCTCGACAACGGCTGGCAGGTCGCCGAGTTCCGCGAGAAGGTTCATCACAAGATGAAGCGCCGCCACCGCTTCGTCGTGGTGCGCCGTCCAATTCCCCACGATCCCGAGGACTCGGCCCAACTTACGCTGTTCAAGGATCGCCAGTACGCCTATCACGTCTTGGTGACCAATCTCACGCTGAGCCCTTGGCGCGTGTATCGCTTTTACAGCCTGCGGGCAACGATCGAGAAAAACATCCGAGAGTTCGTCTACGATTACCCTTTGGGCAAAATCCCAACCGATACTTGGACCGCGAATGTTGCCTTCTTCCAACTGGTGCTTTTCGCAGCCGACATCGTGCACTGGTTCAAGCGGCTGTGCTTGCCGCCGCACTATCTGACGACAACGTTGGACAGCATCCGTACAGACTTCCTGGTGCTCCCAGCGCGACTGGTGCGCGAGAGCAAGCGCAACGTCGTGAAGCTTCCTCACGATTATCACTACCAGCGCGAGTTCCTCGAGGCCTCGCGCAAGGTCGGTCGGCTGCGGCTGCCTCGAAATTTCCGAATTTGCAAATGAGAGACCTTTACTTCTCCTCGGAAGCACGTCGAAAAATGCCATCCTTCACGCATTTTTGAGGTTAATAGATCATTGGAACGATATGACGTCCTATGAAAAGTTGGACAGATTCTATGACGCCGCCATGGGAGATAGGACGGAGATGGCATCTTACATTCGCCGCCTCATCCGTCGTCACAAACCGAGGGCGAGAACCCTATTGGAGCTCGCCTGCGGCACTGGCGCCATTCTGAAGATTCTTGCTAAATCCTATGACGTAGTCGGGCTCGACCTATCGCCCTCGATGCTTTCGATCGCGCGTAAGAAGTTACCTCAGGTCAAATTCTTTCAAAGGAACATGGTAAGTTTCGATCTTGGGAGAAAGTTCGATGTGATCATTTGTGTGTTCGATTCAATCAACCATGTGTTAGAGTTCGCAGATTGGCAGAAAATATTCCGCAACGCGGCGCAGCATCTTGAAGAAGATGGGTTGTTTCTTTTCGACATCAATACGAAAGCCAAGCTGGACCGTCTCATCAACGCGCCGACCTGGGTGCACAAATTTGGTCGGAATCTAGAGTTTATTAACGTCACCGACGGCCGGAGAGGAATCGCCAATTGGAATATTAGAGTTTTTGAGCATCGTCGCGGTAATAAGTACGGACTCTTCGAGGAGGATATTAAGCAAATCTCCTTTCCTGTGGAGAAGATAAGAGATGCGCTTCGAAAACAATTCACCAGCATCAAGGTCATTGATCCCACAGCGCGGCGACCATCAGCTAAATCGGACCGGCTATATTTCGTGTGCAAAAGATAATGTCTCTTTGTTGACTAGCGCCGGACGAAGTCGCAAGCAGCCATGTCAAAAACAGCATTCGTATCAACCGCGATTCCTTATGTGAATGCTAGGCCACACGTCGGTTTTGCTCTGGAAATTGTTCAGGCAGACTCGATGGCCCGGTATTTTCGCTTAATGGGATACGACACGTTCTTCTTGACTGGAACCGATGAGAACTCCCTGAAGAACGTTCGTGCAGCCGCCGAGCTTGGAATAACCACCCAGGAACTGTGCGATCGCAACTCAGTTGCTTTTCAGGCACTGATCCCGGGACTCAACATTGCAAATAACGATTTTATCCGAACAAGTCAGGAAACACGGCACAGCCGAGGAGCACAAAAACTTTGGACGCAGAGTGGTCCAGGAGATATTTACAAGAAGCACTACACGGGCCTCTACTGCGTGGGATGCGAGGATTTTTATACTGAAAAGGAGGCTCCCAACGGCGTGTGTCCAGATCATGAAACGCCGCTGGAGAAGGTCGAGGAGGAAAACTATTTCTTTCGCCTGTCAGCCTATCAAGATCAACTCATCAGATTGATTGAGACAGAACAACTGTGGATCGTCCCAGCAACCCGTAAGAACGAAATGCTCGCTTTCGCAATGGCGGGTTTGCACGACTTCAGTATTTCACGCAGCCGAGAACGCGCCGGCAACTGGGGAATCCCGGTTCCAGGCGATTCCACTCAAGTGATGTACGTCTGGTATGACGCTCTCGCCAACTATATCACCGCTCTCGACTATGCTGACGAAGGTGAGCGATTACGGAAATACTGGATCGAATGCAACAAACGTATTCATGTCATAGGTAAAGGAATCAATCGTTTTCATACGCTCTACTGGCCGGCACTGCTTCTCTCCGCTGGGCTGCCGATTCCTCACGAGGTGTTCGTGCACGGCTATCTTACGGTCAACGGCCAGAAGATTTCAAAAAGCCTTGGCAATGTGATTGACCCCTTGGCTCAAGCGGAAAAGTATGGTGTGGATCCATTCCGGTACTACTTGCTGCGGGGCATGTCGCCGTTTGAAGATAGCGACTACAATGAGGAACGGTTGGTCGCTCTTTACAATACGGATCTCGCTAATAACTTCGGCAACCTCGTTCGTAGAATAGAAGCGGTCGCTGAAACCGCTGGGTACATCATCAACGCTAGCGAGGTCCCTGAAGCCCCTTCCGGATTTCATGACGCAATGAAGGATTTCCGGTTTCACGACGCCTTGAGCACTCTCTGGTCGGTAATGACGGTCCTTAACCAGCGCATTGACAGAGCAAAACCTTGGGAGATGCAGAAGCAGGGTAAGGACCAACAACTGCGTCCGTTCCTTGACGAGACGGTCAGGGAGCTTCGATCCGTTGCCTATTGGCTTGAACCGTTTATGCCGGCGACCGCGCAGACCCTTTGCGAGAGCTTGGCAGGAGGAAAATTCCTCAAACGGA
>JAHKKJ010000689.1 GCA_020027655.1 Deltaproteobacteria bacterium
CGGATTGACCTCGGACAGCCTGCAGCAGCGGGGTTTCTGTCAGGCCGGGGCAGACCACGTTGACGTTGATCTTATAGCGCGCCACCTCGCGCGCGACGGTCTTAGAAAACGCGATCACCGCCCCTTTGGCGCCGGCGTAGACCGCTTCCCAGCTTGAGCCGACACGTCCCGCATCGGAGCTGATGTTGACGATCTTACCGCCGCCATGAGAGATCATCTGAGGCAAAACAGCTTTGGTCGTGTAAAGCACGGACTTGAAATTGATCGCGAGCAGCTTCTCCCAGGTCTCTTCGTTGCTTTCGACGAAAGGTTCCAAACGATCCCAGCCTTGGCAGTTCACCAGAATGTCGACCTGACCGAAGCGAGCGAGAACTTCACTTACCATGCGGTCGACCTCAGCCTTCTTGGTCAAATCCACGGGACAGGCCATGGCTTCGACGCCGAGGCCTTGAACCTCGTCTCTCACTTTCTCGGCGTTCGCCTTTACAATATCAGCCAAGGCGGCCTTTGCGCCGGCGCGAGCCAAAGCCAATGCAACCGCGCGTCCGATGCCGCCGCCGCCGCCCGATATCAGCGCTGTTTTTCCTTGGAGTTCCATCACGCTACTCTTGCCTCCTCTCCGATAATTGGCTTCTGTCGATCGTCGCGAATTTTTTCCAAGCGGCGGAGCGCCAGAAGTGCCGCCCCTAAAGCCCCGACAAGTTCCGGCTCTGCGCTGACGTTGACCTTCCTTTTGAGCGTCTCCTCGAGTGCTTTCACCATCCCTTTTTGACGCGCCACACCGCCGACGAAGGTCACCTCGTCTTCCATCCCGGCGCGTTTGAGCAACGCTAAAGCCCGAGAAGCAAGCGAGTTGTGGACGCCGCGCAGAATGTTTTCGATCGTCTCTCCGTTTGAGACGTGATTGATAATCTCCGATTCGGCCAACACCGCGCAGACACTACTGATGGTTTGCGGCTTTTTGGCCTGGAGGGACAGGTCACCTACCTGATCGATATTGACCTCCAGATATTTGCAGGCGCGCTCGATGAATCCCCCGGCACCGGCTGCGCACTTGTCGTTGGTGCGAAACTCGCGCACCTTGCCGCTCTCCGTTATCCTAAGAGCCCTAGTGCTTTGCGCGCCGATGTCCAGGACGGAACGAGTCTTAGGAAAGAGGAATGCCGCGGCGCGCCCCACGCAGGTGATATCGGTGATCTGAACGTCACGGAAGGAAACGTTGTAGCGGCCGAAACCCGTGGTGGCGATGTAGTTCAGGTCAGTTTCTTTGAGCCCCGCCCGCTGCAGAGCTAAGTCCAACACCTCCCTGGCAACCGCATGAAAATCCGGACGGGTTTTCACCGCCGCTTTGGCGCAAATGCGTTTGTCTTCATCTAGGATCACCGCCTTGGTCGATTTAGCGCCCATATCGATGCCAGCGACAAACGTCATGATGCCTCCCTATCCGTGTTTCGGGTTTCGAGTTCCGCGTTTTGAGTTGAACCCGAGACCCGAGACTCGAAACTCGTAACTCCCTTGGCTGCGCGCTCCAGGGCGAAGATGCTCGCCCCAAGGGCGCCGACGAAATGGGAATCCGGACTGACATTGAGCTTCATGCCGAGTTTTTCTTCCAACGCGCGCACCATGCCGATGTTGAGTGACACGCCTCCGGTGAAAGTCACTTCAGGCTCGATGCCGACACGCCGCACCAGTGAAATGGTTCGTGCGGCGATGGCGCTGTGCACGCCGCCGAGGATATCCTCGGTCTTTTTGCCTTGGGCGAGGTAAGACATGATGTCAGATTCGACGAATACCGTGCAGACAGTGGTGAGGCGCACAGGATTTCGCGCTTTGAGCGAGATATCGCCGATATCGCCGAGGCCCATGCCCAGAGCGTCGGCGGCGCTGGCGAGGAATCTTCCTGTCCCGGCGGCGCACTTGTCATTCATAACGAAGTCCTTGACGTCGCCGTCTGCGCCGATTTTGATACCCTTTGCGTCCTGCCCGCCCATGTCGATGACAGTCCGGGTGTTGGGAAAAAGGTAGCTCGCGCCGCGCGCATGGCAACTGATCTCGGTGATCTGCGCGTCGCCGAAGGTCACTTTGTATCTCCCATAACCGGTGCCGACAACGTAGGCGACATCTTCTCGCTTGACCCCGGCTAATTGCAGCGCTTCGACGAAGCACCTTTCCGCGGCCCGGGTGACGTAAGCGCCGGTGTCGGTCAAGGCTCTGGCGACGATTTCGAACTTATCGTTCAAGATGATTCCTTTGGTCTGCGTCGAGCCGACATCTATGCCCGCGGCGTAAATCATGCTGCGCCTCCCGCTTCCGCGCCGGCACGCACCATTTTCTTATGTTCCAACGACTCGAAAAATGCGTCGATGCGGTTTTTGAGCTGCGCTTCGGAAAAATACCGCGGATCTTCGATATCGGATTCGATGAGCAGCGTGGGAACGTTCAGCTCTTTGGTGAAATATTCGCGCATGTCGCCCTGTCCCGCGGAAAAGAGGCGGCAGCTTTTGACCGAATGAATCACCAGAGCGTCGGCATGCCACTCTTCGACATAGCGGCGGATCTGCTGGTAGCGCTGCAGGAAGTTGCGGTTAGTGACGTTCCATTGGAGCATATGCTGGGCGATGGATTCCAACGGGTGATTGGCATCATGCCTGAAGCCGAATTCCCACAAACCGCCGACCGTGGAATAAGTCGAGGCCACCGCCACTGCGCCCCATTTGGAAAAAAGATCTCTAAACGTGCGCAGGTAGGGCCAGGGCGGTGGTCCTTCGATAACGAAGCGGAAGCGTTCCTCGGGTAACGGCCCCACTCCCATCCGCACTTTTTCTTCCATCTCTTTGAGGGCGGTTTCGAAGAATCTCACGCCTTCTTCCGTTCCTCTCAGACAGTAGAGCGGCGCCATCATGGTTACTGAGTCAAAGTAGGCGTCAAAGGGCGAAGGAATATTCTTGGTCAGCCCTTTGATGCGCGACCACATCTCGCCGGTTTCGCTAGAACGGCCGACGATTTCTTTCAGCCGAGCGTAGTCGAGTTTCTTTCCCGTGAGCTTCTCACAGATCTCGATCACCTCTTCGAGTTGCTTTACGACGTAGGTGATATCTTCCGGGCTCGGCTGTCCTGATGGGTCGCGCAAGAAAGGGATGTCGAG
>JAHKKJ010000152.1 GCA_020027655.1 Deltaproteobacteria bacterium
GACCTGGTGGAAGGTCTCGCGCAAGCCAAATCTAACCTGGACTCCGGCATTTTCCAGGCCATTCAGGAGGCCGGCATCGAGGCTCTGAAACTCGGCGAAAAGATCGTCGAACCCTCCCGCAAAATATACCAGGAACGGCGTGATATCCTGGTCGACGGTCTTCGTGCGGTGGGCCTTGAGTGCGAAAAACCTCGTGCAACCTTCTATGTTTGGGTTTCTACTCCGAAGGGTCTTTCCTCTGCCGAATTCACGACCAAATTACTCGAACAAGCCGGTGTGGTCACGACTCCGGGGAATGGCTTTGGAGAGGCCGGAGAAGGGTACGTGCGCTTTACGGTCTGCGTCGATAAATCAAAGCTGAAGGAGGTTGCGGAAAGAATCCGGCAGGTCAAACTCTAGGTTTCTTTCCGCCGAGGGCACAATGGCAAATGCTATGGCCCATCAGGTCTACATGGGCATCGGCTCCAACGTGGGCAACAAGAAGGAAAACTTCTTCGAGGCCCTCAGCCGATTAGCCAAACTCCCCGACACCAAGATTATCAAGGAGTCATCGCTTTACGAGAGCGAACCCCTGGGAGATTCTACGGAATGGTATGTCAATGGTGCTATCGAAATCGAGACGAAGTTCAGACCCGACATGCTCCTCAAAAAATTCAAAAACATCGAGCGGGCCATGGGTCGCAAGAAAGTTAAGAAGCGTTGGGGCGCGCGCATTATCGACTTGGACATACTGCTGTATGACGCTCTTGTCGTAAAGAAAAAAACCCTGCGCATTCCTCACCCCGAGATGCCACACCGAAAGTTCGTTCTTGTCCCGCTCAGCGAAATCGCTCCCCAAGTCATCCATCCGGAGCTCGGGGTAACTATTTCTGAGCTTCTCGTGAATGTTAAAGACGACAAAAAGGTCCATCTGTACCATTCCTAAGTAAAACCATCGTCTGGACCTTCAGAGCCAAGCCATTGCTAATTCGCGTTCTCCTTTTCGTCTTCCTTGCATACATCTTTTACGTTGCGCTCAAGGCCTATTGGTTGTCCCGTAAGAGTCGCAACTCCCGTTTCGTGGACCCACGAAAAGTTGATGACATGGTTCTCGATCCGCAATGTCAGACCTATGTGCCGAAGAATGAAGCCATCCCCCAGGAGGGCAACTATTTCTGCAGTCGGGAATGCGCCCGGCTCTTTCTGTTACGCTAGCGCCTGCAGAATCTTATCCTGGACGCCGTCAAAGCCGCCGTTGGACATCACGACGACGATATCATTGGGGGCGGCGTTCGCCGCCACATAAGATGCGATGGCGTCCGCTTTTTCAATGGCAACGGCACGTCGCTCTCCGCCGCCATTAATTGCCTGAACGACCTTTTCGACCGACAGCCGTTCGGGCGCCGGAACTTTTTCCGGTTGGTGCAGTCCGGCGACCACGATACGGTCCGCTAGCGCCAAAGTCTGCGCGAATTCCTGTTCGAAGATCTTCCTTCTGCTCGTGTTGCTTCGCGGCTCAAAGACCGCCCAAAGCCGGCGCCCAGGATACGCCTCTTTGACGGCGCTCAAGGTTTCTTTGACCGCTGTGGGGTGATGGGCGAAGTCATCCATGACCAGTACACCGCCAATGTTACCCTTGATCTCCTGCCGACGCTTGACGCCAGCGAACGTTGCCAGACCGTCGCGCAACTTGTCCCGGTCGATTCCCAGCTCTTTACCTATGGCGTAAACTGCGAGTGCGTTCTGCACGTTATGGCGACCGATCAGACCGAGCTCGACAACGCCATCGGATCGACCTCGGTAAAAGGGCTCGAAAAGGCTTTTCCCATCCCGCAATGCAATGTTATTCGCGGTCCAGTCCGCTGAAGTTTCGCTACCGTAGTAAAGGAGCCGGCAGCGCGCCACCCCGACAACCTCTCGCACCGCTGCATAATCATTGCACGCAAGCAGGCAGCCACTCGACGGAATGAGCTCAACCAGCCGTCGGAATGCATCCTTTAGATGATCGAGATCACGATAAATATCGGCGTGGTCAAATTCCACGCTGGTAAGAATCACGTTGTACGGCCGATAGTGCAGAAACTTGGGACCCTTGTCGAAGAAGGCGCTGTCATACTCGTCCCCTTCTAAAACGACACAGTCTCCGCTTCCAGGATTCCATCCGCTACTAAAGTTGAGCGGCACGCCACCGATAAAAAAACCCGGATCCAAACCCGCTCGTGCAAGCACCCATGCAGCCAGAGCCGAGGTAGTGGTTTTCCCGTGGGTCCCGGCGACCACTAAGGAAGTCCGCGACTGAATGAGAAACAGGCCCAAAGCCTGCGGAAACGAAATGTAGGGGATCCCCAAGCCGAGCACGGCGTCGGCTTCAGGGTTATTCCGCGATATCGCATTGCCGATGACGACAAGATCGGGTCGCGGCTTTAGATGCTCTTCGCTGTACCCCGAGAGAATCGGAATCCCGATCCCTTGCAGGTAAGTGCTCATCGGCGGGTAAACGCTTTGATCGGAGCCGGTGACGCGATATCCCCGGGACTGAAGCAGGCCTGCAAGGGAGGCCATGCCTACCCCACAAATAGCGATCAAGTGAACATGACTGCCGGGCGGCGGAAGGTTGTTCATGGATTCAACGTCTTCATGATCAAATCGTGAATGTAGGGCCGAAACTCTCTGATCTTTTCATTCTTGCGTGTGGGATGGACCCGGTTTGATAGCAGAACAACGTGGCAATTTTTTTCCAGATCCCACCAAATCGAGGTTCCGGTGAAACCGAGATGACCGACAGAATGCAGAGAAAAATAGTTTCCGCTGGAAGACTTATTTTCGGACGGCGTATCCCAGCCCAGTGCATAGGTAGAATTTTTCACAGTTCCATCCTTTGAGAGAAACTCCTGGATCAACGCTTGGGGCAGAAAAGTATTTTGGCCGCGGTGACAGCCGTTGAGGCAGGCCAAGAGCTGATGAATGTCCCGTACTGACGAGAAAAGCCCCGCGTGACCGGCCACCCCCCCTACCGCGTAAGCATTATCGTCGTGCACCTCGCCACAGAGAACTTTCTTGCGCCACGGACAGTCTTCGGTGGGGGCAATCATCTCCTCGCCGGCTTGGAGCCGGCGGGGCTTCACCTGCGTCAAATCAATGAATGATGTGCTCTTGAGACCAAGAGGTTTGAATATCCTGTCTTGGCAGAAGCGATCCAATGTCCTGCCGCTAATGAACTCTGCAATCTCGCCCAGGACCATGAAACCGAGATCGCTGTAGAGACTCTGTACCCCGGCCGGATTAACCGGCTTTTCACGATGGATCTGCGTGAACACATACTGTTTGGCGGCCCGGCTAGTGACGAAGTTGATCTTTCCTCCCTGCTCGCCTTTAAGAACGTCCTCATAATAGGGCTTCCAGTGCGGCAGCCCGGAAGAATGATTGAGCAAATGCCGGAAAGTCACCGCCTGCTTGCCAAAAACACCAAAGGTGGGAAAAAATCGAGTCACGCGATCGTCGAGGCAAATTTTCTTTTCGCTTACAAGCAGCATCATGACGACAGCGGTTGCGAGGGGTTTGGTTAAAGAAGCGAGATCAAAGATAGTGCTCGTGTGCATGGGGCTGATCGTGGGAACCAGAGAACGCGACCCGAACGCGTGCTCATAAACAATCTCGTCTCCCCTGCCCACGAGCAACACGGCCCCAGGGAACACCCCTTGAATCACAGCTTCTTCAAAGGTATCTTCGACCGACTTGAAATCCACGATTTTACTTCGCAGCCGCGGCCTGAGAAAAAATTCTGGGAACGTTAACTCCCGCAAGAAAATAGCGAATCACGCCACCGGCGACTCGATCAGCGACAACGTCCCCGCGTTGCCATCCAGTGCCAGCTTGACGCCGAAGGGTAATACGAGATTTTCTTGCCCGTGTCCTGCGGGCATTCCCATCACCACCGGATAGGACGCTTTATGAAAGAGCTCGCCAATGATCGCCCGAATGTCCCTGGGCCCTTCCCCGTCACACTGAGTGAAATCGCCGAAAACCAATCCAGCGAGCCTTTCAAGTTTACCGGCCATTTTTAGATGGGTCAGCATCCGTTCAACGCGGTAAGGTTTCTCACCCACATCCTCCAAAAACAGCATCTTTCCGGTTGTATCGATTTCGTACGGCGTTCCCAGGGTTGTAACAAGCATCGAAAGACATCCCCCCAACATTTCAGCCTGCACTTTGCCGGATCTAATAACCTCACCGACCGCAATCTGCCACATCCATTTTTCTCCCGTCAAAGTCCCCCAAAGATGATCTCTGCTGCGCTGGGTCAATCCGCGTGCGAAGTCCATCGCAACCATCGGCGCATGAAACGTTACCATGCCACAGTTTTGCAAAAGCCAGTTCAGTAGAATTGTGACGTCGCTGTAGCCGGCAAAAATTTTCGGATGCAAGCGGATACGCTCAGTCAAGTGAGGAAGAAGCTGGATGGAGCCAAAGCCTCCGCGGGCACAGAAGATTGCGTCGAGGTCAGGCCGACAAAAGAAAGCTTCAAGGTCACGAGCCCTCTTCTCGTCGTCCCCCGCCAAATAGCCTTTGCGATCATAAATTGCGGGAGCAAGCTCGACTTGGAACCCTTCCTGCTGTAAAGCCTGAACCCCGGCCAAAAGTAGTTCGTCATCGACGCAACCGGCGGGTGCCACGACACCGATTCTGCCACCCCTTCTTAACGGCGCAGGTTTATAAACAGCCACCCCCACTTCTCCACATGCCGTTGCATGAAGTCAGGCAGCGATAGGACTAAAGCCTGTGGACAACTCATTGATTGGCGCTAAGAAGACCCATGCCGTAACGCCCTTGGAATGTAATAGTCTCAAAAAAACTCTAACCTGACAAGCACTTTCCCACATCTTTGGGTTTTCTCCCCATGCTCCCTGCGCGAATTCCTGCCGTTGACTTCGTCAATCAACGCGGATAGAAATCAAAGTGATTCAACACTTTTAGGTCATTTGCTCACTGCTTCTACGCGACTTATCCACAGTATTTTCCACAACCGATGAAGATAAAGCAGGAACAGCTGGAGAGACTGGCGCTCGCATTGTTGGCTAACTATCATGCCAAGGAGCTCATCATTGCGAAGACCACCGAACCTGAACTGAAAGCCAAAATCATGGCGATCATCAATCACAACTTTGCTGAGGAAGAGGCCATCGAACAGGAAGCGCGAACAATGCTTGCCTCTTATGCACGAGGCGCAAGGGATGTGGATCCTTACAAGATGTTTTTGCTGGCGAAGCAAAAGCTCGCCGCGAAAAAGGGGTTTATCTTGTGAGCCGACTATCGGAAAGCCGCATCTCCCACCTTGCCCATCTAATCGTGGACGGTCTCGGGAAGGGGAATCTTGCGGATTTCGTCCATGAGGGGCGCGCCCTCAGTGAGACTAAGCGAGTTCTACATGATTTTTTTCAGCAAGAAGATCATATTGACGAAATAGTCCGCCAAAAGATCCTTTCTCTTTCGCGTCACGTACCGCCAGGAAGCCGTGAATGGGATGTGCTCTATCGCAAATATTTTGAAGAGGAGATGAGGAAACAAAGAAAGTAGGTTCCGCCCCCGGAGCTTCCCGGGTCGATTGCTTGCTTCATGACGCCGAGAATTTGCCCGCCAAAAGGGTTGACAGATGGGGATTAATGCTTAGATTTATCGCGCTCTTGGAAGTCCCGTGGCAGACGGCAACCTGTCGACTTCAAATAAATTCGTTTAAAATCAGTTAGTTAACTGAATCAACGTGAAAGGAGACCAAAGGTGAAGATTAGACCTTTGCAAGATCGGGTCATAGTTCAGAGGATCGAGGAAGAGGAAAAAACTAAGGGCGGACTCATTATTCCCGACACCGCGAAAGAAAAACCACAAGAAGGAAAGATTGTTGCTGTCGGGAAAGGCAAGCTGAATGACGACGGCAAGATTACCCCGCTCGACGTCAAAGTCAACGACCGCGTGCTTTTCGGCAAGTACGCTGGAACGGAAATTAACATTGACGGCGAAGAGCATTTGATCATGCGCGAGGAAGATATCCTGGGCATTATCGAGAAGTAAATTTTTTAAAGCGAACTGAGGAGGAATCTCAATGGCAGCCAAGATAGTCAAATTTAATCGCGATGCGCGAGACGCGATTCTTAGAGGAGTCAATATACTCGCTGACGCAGTGACCGTCACCCTAGGACCCAAAGGAAGAAACGTCGTGTTGGACAAGTCCTTTGGCGCGCCCAACGTAACTAAGGATGGAGTCACCGTGGCCAAGGAAGTGGAGCTCGAAGATAAGTTTGAAAATATGGGCGCTCAGATGGTGAAGGAGGTTGCAAGTAAGACCTCTGATGTCGCAGGCGACGGCACCACCACCGCCACAGTGTTGGCGCGACAGATCTACGCCGAGGGCGTGAAACTCGTCGCCGCCGGCCATGACCCCATGTCACTCAAACGGGGCATCGACAAAGCGGTTGAAGCGATAACCAGCGAGCTGAAAAATCTGTCCAAGACCACCAAAGACCCCAAAGAAATCGCCCAGGTTGGCACCATCGCCGCGAACAACGACTCAACCATCGGCGATGTCATCGCCGAGGCGATGAACAAAGTCGGCAAAGAAGGCGTTATTACCGTTGAGGAAGCGAAGGGGCTCGAAACGACGCTGGATGTCGTCGAAGGTATGCAGTTTGATCGTGGTTATCTCTCGCCCTATTTCGTGACCGATCCGGAGAGAATGGAGTGTATTCTCCAGGATCCCTATCTGCTGATTAACGAAAAGAAGATCAGCAACATGAAAGAGCTGCTGCCGATCCTGGAACAGATTGCCAAATCGGGTAAGCCTTTTATCATCATTGCCGAAGACGTCGAAGGCGAAGCCCTAGCGACGCTGGTGGTCAACAAGATCCGTGGCACGCTTCACTGTGTTGCGGTCAAAGCGCCGGGGTTCGGCGACCGCCGCAAAGCGATGCTCGAGGATATCGCCATCCTCACCGGCGGCAAGCTCATCGCCGAAGAATTAGGAATCAAACTAGAAAATATTACCCTGCAGGATCTCGGCCGCGCCAAGAGAATCGTAGTCGACAAGGACAACACCACCATCGTCGATGGCGCTGG
The DNA here is from genome assembly GCA_020027655.1 of Deltaproteobacteria bacterium. GTDB lineage: Bacteria > Desulfobacterota > Binatia > UBA9968 > UBA9968 > DAIRFP01. The sequence continues at coordinate 7,087 of JAHKKJ010000152.1, forward strand.
CAAGAAGTCTGATCTCGAAGGGCGCATTAAACAGATACGTGCTCAGATCGAGGAAACGACCTCGGATTACGATCGCGAGAAATTGCAGGAGCGTCTCGCCAAGCTGATCGGTGGTGTCGCGGTGATCAACGTTGGGGCCGCCACTGAAATCGAGATGAAAGAGAAGAAGGCCCGCGTCGAAGACGCGCTCCACGCGACCAGAGCCGCCGTGGAAGAAGGCATCGTTCCAGGTGGAGGGGTCGCCTTGCTTAGGGCATCGGCAGTATTAGAAAAGCTCAGAGTCTCTGAAGAGGAGAAGTCGGGAGTCAACATCGTTAAGAGAGCACTGGAAGAACCCCTGCGGCGGATCGCGATTAATGCGGGCGTAGAAGGCTCGATCGCTCTGCAGAAGGTTAAAGAGGGCAAGGGAGCTTTCGGTTTTAATGCCGCGTCAGAGGAATACGAAGATCTGCTTAAGGCGGGCATTCTCGACCCCGCTAAGGTCGTCCGTACTGCTCTGCAAAACGCCGCTTCCGTAGCGGGCATGCTTCTGACCACGGAAGCTATGGTCGCGGAAAAGCCGGAAGAGAAGTCTGCCATGCCTCCTATGCCTCCTGATGTAAGGCCAGCCTCTGGACTACGCCAGGCCCGTTATGCCGGTATATCTTTGCAGGCATAACGGGCCTTTCTTTTTGCCTTCTGCTTGACACTAGAGCATTTTCATATTAGTCTGCAACCTGCTTTTTCCCCTGAAAATATCATAGCTTAGCCGCCTAGGGTATGTTTGAATCCTTAACCGATAAACTCGAGCTGACCTTTAAAAAGCTTAGGGGTCAGGGAAAGATTACAGAAAAAAACATCGATGACGCCCTCCGGGAAGTGCGCCTTGCGCTTCTTGAGGCTGACGTTCATATCGGGGTCGTCAAAAACTTTCTTGAATCGGTCAAGACGAAATCCCTGGGGCAGGAAGTTTTGCAGAGTCTTACCCCCGAGCAGCAATTCATAAAAATCGTTCGGGATGAGCTTATTAACCTTCTGGGGGGCGAATACCGCGAGCTTGACCTCAAAACTGCTCCTCCAGCGGTCATCATGCTTGTTGGCTTACAAGGTTCAGGCAAAACGACAACCTTGGCAAAGCTCGCCCAGCATCTAAGGAAAGATAAAAAGAGAAAACCTTACTTGGTCCCAGCGGACATCTATCGACCGGCTGCCATCGACCAGCTCAAAATCCTGGGTGGAGAGCTAGAACTCCCGGTTCATGATTCCGATCCAGCGGTCTCCCCCGTGGTCCTCTGCCAACAGGCTTTGGATGAGGCAAAGAGACGGTTTTGCGATGTCCTCTTGATCGACACCGCGGGCCGCTTGCACATTGACGAAGAACTCATGCAGGAATTGTCGTCGATAAAGACCGCTGTTCGTCCCCATCAGATTCTTTTCGTGGCCGACGCCATGACCGGGCAAGATGCTGTGAACCAGGCCATTGGATTCGATGGCAAACTTGGTCTCACCGGAATTATTCTCACTAAGTTGGACGGCGATGCCCGCGGCGGTGCCGCTCTTTCGATTCGGCAGATGGTTGGCAAGCCGATTCTTTTTTCCGGTGTGGGCGAGAAGCTTGATGCTTTCGAGCCCTTCTATCCCGATCGTCTGGCGTCCAGAATCCTCGGCATGGGGGATGTGCTTTCGCTCATCGACAAGGTTCAACAGAACGTCGAGCAGAAGGAAGCGGTCCGTCTACAGCAGGCTTTTCAAAAACAGCAATTTACCTTGGAAGAGTTCCAGCTTCAGCTCCAACAGATCAAAAAAATGGGCTCGGTCGGCAGCTTGCTTGAACTCATTCCCGGAGCCAAGAAACTTGCGTCGCAGGTTGACACAGAAAAGGCCGAGCAAGAGATGAAACGCGTGGAAGCCATCATCAACTCAATGACCCTTGAAGAACGACGCAATCCGGCGATTCTGAACGGCCGCCGGCGCCTGCGTATTGCCCAGGGAAGCGGCACCACGGTCACGGATGTCAATCGGTTAATGAAACAGTTCATGGAAATGAAAAAGATGATGCAAAGGGTGAGCAAGCTGGGAGTGCGATCACTGTTCAGCCGAATGCCTAACCCTTTCCATTAGAGGAGAAGGAACCACAAGTATGAGCGTAAGAATCCGTCTCAGCAGGCACGGGGCAAAGAAAAAGCCCTTTTATCGTATCGTCGTCTGCGACCAGCGCTTTCCGCGTGACGGCCGATACATCGAACAGGTTGGAACATACGATCCTAACGCCAGCGCCGAAGCCGTCAAACTGAACCGAGAAAAGGTCGATATCTGGATCAAGCGTGGCGCCAAACCCACCCAGACCGTTTCGGAGCTGATGGCGCGCCAGAAGAAAGCAAGCTAATCCCCGGACAGGAGGTCACCTCCTTCATGAAGGATCTCGTTCAATACCTGGCAAAGTCCTTGGTGAACAATCCCGACGCCGTCGAGGTCAAAGAGACCGAAGGAGAAACCGCCTCGGTATTGGAATTAAGAGTGGCCAAAGAGGATTTGGGCAGGATTATCGGCAAGCAAGGTAGAACGGCAAAATCCATCCGAACGATTCTCAACGCCGCAGCGTCGAGAACCAACCGCAAGGTGGTCCTGGAAATTGTCGAAGAGAATTAACCTTTCCACGTTAGACCCGTGTCCGAGCGGCTCGTTCCCCTTGGAGAGATAGTCACCACCCATGGTATCGGTGGCTGGCTGAAGCTCAACCCGTACAACCCTCAGACAACCGTTCTTAACCCGGCCCGGGAGATTTGGTTAGAAAAAGACCGGACGCGGTCGAGGCATGAAATCGAAAAGAGCCAGCCTTACAAGAGTCAATTTTTAGTAAAGTTATCCGGCGTGGATCGGATTGATGACGCCGAACCATGGGTCGGTTCTATCGTCTACGTCCCCGAACGGGATCTTGATTCTCTGCCATCGGGTGAATACTACCATTATCAGGTGATCGGCTTGGAGGTTTTCGACACCAAAGGAGAGCGAATCGGGGTCGTCGCTCGAACTTGGTCCACGCCAGGCGGGGAACTGTATGTCGTAAATGGCGCTTTTAAAGAGCATCTTATTCCTGCGGTCAAAGAAATCATCGAGAAGGTCGATTTTGCCGCCGGGAAGATGGTCATCAATCCCCCGGAAGGGCTACTGGATCTTTAGTCTTCGCATCCGGTGCGCACGTAGCTAAACCGATGCTTAACTTTACGGTCGTCACGCTCTTCCCACAAATGTTTGAATCCCCGCTGGGCCACAGTATCCTCAAAAAGGCCCAGGATAAGGGTCTGATCTCCATTCGACTGGTGGATCCGCGCGACTTTACCACCGACCGACATCACGTCACCGATGATTATCCCTACGGTGGAGGCCAGGGGATGGTGATGAAGCCAGAACCTCTAGTATCGGCCATCGAAGATATTCGCGCGCAAAATCCCGCGGCAAGGGTCGTATTGCTTTCACCCCAAGGAGCAGTTTTCACGCAAGAAACGGCCACTGAATTAGCACAAGAAGAAGGTTTGGTTTTGGTTTGCGGCCGCTATGAAGGTGTCGATGAACGGGTTAAATTATTTGTCGACGAAGAACTTTCCGTCGGCGACTTTACTTTGAGCGGGGGTGAACCCGCCGCCATGGTCGTGATCGATGCTGTGACACGGTTAATTCCGGGCGTCTTGGGAAACGAAAAGTCTGCCGCGGACGAATCTTTCAGCAACGGGCTGTTGGAATACCCACAGTACACTCGCCCTGAAGAGTTTCGCGGTATGAAAGTTCCAGAGGTACTTCTTTCAGGTGATCATGAACGCATAAGGCAGTGGCGACGGGAGGCGAGTGTCCGGCTAACTATGGACCGGCGTCCCGATCTTCTTGCCAAAGCGAAACTGACTCTGGAAGAAAGAGCTAAAGCGAGCGGAATCAAGGCGCCTATCTATGTCGCGCTGCTCCATCACCCCGTCTACGACAAGAATGGCCAAGTAGTAACCACAGCCGTGACCAACATGGACATTCATGATATTGCCCGCTCGGGAAGGACCTACGGGATTCACGGCTTCTATGTAGTTACACCGGTGAAGGCCCTGCAAAAGCTCGCCCGCAAAATAATCGACCATTGGGAGCAAGGCTATGGCAGTCAGTACAACGTCACTCGGAAGGAGGCGCTGGCTCTGGTTCGCATCAAAGATACCTTGGACGACGTGCTGATTGACATCGAACAGGAATGTGGGGAGAAACCTTTGTTGGTCGTCACTTCTGCCAGACCAGGCGGCAATCGCACCTCTTTCGCGGACCTCCGGGACATGTTATTAAAGGTAAGTCAGCCGTTCCTGCTAATTCTCGGCACGGGATGGGGACTCACAGAAGCCATTTTCTCACGGTCAGACTATACGCTCGAAGCAATTGAGGGGTCGACCGACTATAATCATCTTTCGGTGAGATCGGCCGCAGCGATCGTGTTCGACCGCCTGCTGGGCGGTCAGTAAATTGCACAGGAGTTAGCCATGAATATCCTAGGTCAAATTGAAGCGGAACAATCCAAGAAAGAGATCCCCCAATTACGACCCGGTGAGACCGTTCGGGTTCACGTGAAAGTGGTAGAGGGCGAAAAAGAGAGAACTCAGATTTTCGAGGGGATCGTCATCGCGCTTTCCGGCAAAGGCAACCGCGCGACCTTCACTGTCCGGAAAATCTCCTACGGCACCGGCGTGGAACGGATCTTTCCCCTGCACTCGCCTCGCATTGATAAAGTTGACGTTGTATCGCGCGGCAAGGTACGCCGCGCCAAACTCTATTATCTGCGTGAACGGTCCGGCAAGGCAGCGCGTCTCTATGGCGAGGAGGGACCTTCCGGCAACTGAGCAACTCCGTCGCCTAGACCCAAGACTTTGCCTTTTCCTTCGCATACGGCTCCAGGGTGAACCTTGAGCTCTCCGACTTTGAATTCACCCTGGAATTGGCCGCCCGGCATAATTTCGAAGCAGCCGCTCACCTGTACGTTGCCCACCAACTTCCCTTCGACTTGGAGTTGGCGCGCGGAGATATGGGCATCGACCTGCGCATTCGCGCCTACCACTAAGAGATCACTGGCCTTGATTTCACCGGTGAAGCGGCTGTCGATCTTTATTGGCAAATTGTAACTGAGTTTTCCTGATATTGAGGAGTCGGGAAATAGCACAGTCCTCGGGGCGCCTTGCGTTAAAGGCGGCTTACCGTTATCTGATTTTTCCGCCATGCCTCAAACCTCAAAACAGCCGGGGGGATAGACCCTAGATAGCTCTCTACAAGAGCCCCTGAGGTTGTACCCTAGCCGTTTCGATATGATAGCATGAAATCATGGATCTATTCGAATTAAATTCATCCACCCAAGCCAGTCCCTTGCAGCCATTAGCCGAACGCATGCGACCGAAAACCTTGGATGAATTTGTCGGCCAAGAGCATCTGCTCGGCGCCGGCAAGCTGCTTCGCGAACTGACCGAGGCTGGCGCGCTTCGATCGCTCATCTTGTGGGGGCCGCCGGGAAGCGGTAAAACCACGTTGGCCCAGATCCTGGCGCGCTCCGCCGGCGCAGTCTGCGTTCATTTCTCAGCCGTCACCTCCGGGGTCAAAGATCTCAAGAAGATCATTCAAGAGGCAGAGGAGTTTCAGCGCCTCGGCAAACGCACCGTGCTTTTTGTCGACGAGATTCACCACTTCAACAAATCCCAACAGGATAACTTCCTGCCCCACGTAGAACGCGGAACCTTGATTTTGATCGGCGCCACCACGGAGAACCCTTCGTTCGAAGTGATTTCGCCGCTGCTTTCGCGCTGTCAGGTTTTGGTGCTGAATCCGCTTACCGCCGATGACATCGGAAAAATCGTCGATCGCGCGCTGCGGGACAAACAACACGGACTGGGAACATGGCAGCTTGAGATTGCCGTTGAGGCCCGTGAGTTTGTCATTCAACACTCTCAGGGGGATTGCCGCGTAGCGTTAAACGCACTGGAAAACGCGGCGACCCTGGCCCGCAAAGATAGAAAAAACCAAATCGAAGTGAGCCATTTACAAGAAGCCTTCCAGCGCAAGCCGCTTCAATACGACAAGGCCGGCGATGAACACTACAACGTCATCTCGGCCTTTATCAAAAGTCTTCGCGGCAGTGATCCAGATGCCGCCCTCTACTGGATGATGCGAATGATTGAGGCAGGGGAAGATCCCCTTTTCATTGCCCGTCGCATGATTATCTTTGCAGCGGAAGATATCGGCAACGCCGATCCGCAAGCGCTCCAAGTCGCCGTGGCAGCCAAGGATGCCTTTCACTTTGTTGGTCTGCCGGAAGGCAAAATTCCACTGGCGCAGGCTGTGACCTATCTGGCAACCGCACCCAAATCCAACGCTTCCTACAAAGCGATGCTGGCGGCGACAGAAGATGTTGAGGAGCATGGGGCCTTACCCGTGCCGCTCCATCTGCGCAACGCCCCTACGCCATTGATGCAAAAACTCGGCTACGGAAAGAGCTACAAATATGCCCACAACTATCCGGGCCACATTGTCGAGCAGGAACATTTACCGAAAGAACTGAGGGGCAAACAATACTACACGCCTTCGGATTCCGGCTATGAGAGTCGAATCAAAGAGCGCCTCAAAAGCTGGGAAGAAAAAAAGAAAAATCCCAGCGACCGAGATGGGTCGTGAGGTCAATAACCGCCCACAAAACTTTCACGACTCGTTGATTCCTGCCAGATCCAACAAAAAGGCATAGGAGAATGCCGTCTCATGATGTCGCTTGAAGCGGCCGGAAGCACCGCCGTGTCCCGCTTCCATGTTCGTCTTCAAAAGGAGCCGGTTCTTGTCCGTCTTGAGCGCCCGCAGTTTGGCCGCCCACTTGGCGGGCTCCCAGTATTGGACTTGTGAATCGTGCAGCCCTCCGGTGATCAATAGGTTTGGGTAGTCCTTGGCCTCAACGTGATCGTAGGGTGAATAGGACAACATATAATCATAGTACTCTTTCTGATTGGGGTCTCCCCACTCGTCATATTCCCCGGTTGTTAGCGGAATCGACGGATCGAGCATGGTCGTAATCACATCGACGAAGGGGACTTCGGCAACGATGCCCTTGAACAAATCCGAACGCAGGTTCGTAATCGCGCCCATGAGCAAACCGCCGGCGCTGCGCCCCATAGCGAACAACTGGCCGGAGTTCGTAAATCGTTCGCGAATCAGATATTCCGCACAGGCGATGAAATCGGTAAACGTGTTTTTCTTCTTTAGCAGCTTACCGTCCTCATACCACTGGCGCCCGAGCTCTTGTCCGCCGCGGATATGGGCGATGGCGTACACGAACCCGCGGTCGATCAAGCTCAGGCGCGGCGAAGCAAACGCCGGATCTATGCTGAGACCATAGGCGCCGTAGCCATAAAGCAGCAAGGGATTTTGCCCATCCCTTTGGGTTCCCTTGCGATAGACAATCGACAAAGGGATCTCGGTGCCATCCGGTGCCGGAGCATAGAGGCGTTCAGTCACATAGTTGTCCGTACTAAAGCCGCCGAGAACCTCTTCCCGCTTCACTGTCGGCACTTCCCGCAAATGCAGCAGGTGTTTCTGGGCCAGGACGAAGAATTCCTGCGGCGGCGCGCAACCGCGAGAATCCAGCGGCGCTGGCGGGCGGAACGCCGGCGCGTGGCGCTGG
>JAHKKJ010000690.1 GCA_020027655.1 Deltaproteobacteria bacterium
TGCACGAGCCAGGCACGATGGCCGACCTCGCCGCGTTGAACAGTTTCTCTTCTCCTGCGCATCGTTCGGTGGTCTTCGACGAGCTTTTTTACCTGCAACTCGGTTTGGGTCTGAGGAGGCAGGGACGCAGGCGGGAAGAAGGCATACCTTTCAGACCTGCGCGCCAAAGGCTGACGGCGAGGATGAGAGAGCTATTGCCGTTTAAATTAACCGGCGCGCAGGAGCGAGTACTGCGCGAGATCGATCAGAATATGAACTCAGGGCAGGCGATGCAGCGGCTCGTCCAGGGTGATGTCGGTTCAGGCAAAACGATGGTGGCGTGGTTGGCTTCCTTGCGAGTCATTGAAAATGGATACCAGGCCGTCTGGATGGCGCCGACTGAGTTGCTAGCTGAGCAGCATTTCCGCAACGTAAGTCAATACGCCGGCGCATTAGGTATTAAAGCCGCACTTCTGACCGGATCCCAAGCCGCCAAGGATAGGAAAGCAACGCTGGAAGAGATCGCCGGCGGGGAAGTTTCGTTTGTCGTCGGCACCCATGCTCTTATTCAGGAGGGAGTCTCGGTACCGAAATTGGGGCTCGGAGTCATCGACGAACAGCATCGCTTCGGCGTGGTGCAACGGCTATCCCTGCAGCGGTTGTTATCCGCCGACGCGGGCACCGCTCTCATAGGGAAGCAACCGCACATGCTGCTCATGAGCGCGACGCCGATTCCGCGCAGTTTAGCCATGGTTCTTTATGGCGACATGGAAGTCTCGTTTTTAGACGAAATGCCGCCTGGACGCTTGCCGATTCAAACTAAAGTCTATTACGAGCAGGGCCGTCGGTCGGTTTATCAATTGGTCATCAAAGAGCTGCGCGCGGGGCGTCAAGCTTTTATCGTCTATCCTCTGGTTGAGGCCTCTGAAGATCTCGCTCAGGTCCGAGATGCAACGCAAATGACGGAAAAAATGCGGCAAGGCGTGTTCAAAGAGTTCGGCGTCGGTCTTGTGCATGGCAAAATGTCCACGACGGAGCGGGACGACGTCATGCGCTCCTTCAGGGACGGCGCCATCGGCGTGCTCGTCGCCACCACTGTGATCGAGGTCGGCATCGATATTCCCAATGCCACGGTAATGGTCATCGAGCACGCCGAGCGCTTCGGCCTCTCACAGTTGCATCAGCTTCGGGGCCGAGTGGGTCGAGGGAGGGCGGCAGGATACTGCTTGCTGATCAATCGCGCGCCGCGCAATCCGCTGGCGGAGAAGAGACTGCGTGTCATGGAGCGGCAGCACGACGGTTTCAAGATCGCTGAAGCTGATCTTGCCATGCGCGGGCCGGGTGAATTCTTAGGTACGCGCCAATCCGGTTTAGGAGACTTTCGCCTGGCCAATCTCGTCCGCGATGCCAAGATCTTGATGGAAGCCCGCAAGGAAGCCCAGGCCTGGCTTGAGAAGGATCCCGAGCTGAGCAGCTCTGAATCGTCAGAGCTGCGAGAGGTCTTGCTGCATCGCTGGGGCCAGCGGTTGCAACTTGGAGCAGTTGGCTAACCCGGATTAATCATGATCAGAGGGGATCGAAGGGCGACCCCTCCGGAGCGAAGGCAATGGGCCTGTGCCTCGGAGCGGCCTGCAAACTGAGTTTGTAGAGCGAACGCCTGGGAAAAATGCCAGTGACGAGCCAAGCACCAAAGACGCCGTTGAAGCTGTTCGTCTCTGTGCCTTCACTCCTCCAGGCTCGCCCCTCGATCCCTGAATAATCCGGGCCAGCGGTGTTTTGACTGGATTTTCTCAAAGTTGCCCCCTTCGCTACCATCGCTTATAAAAGTAGTCTAAAATGCTTAGCTCTGAAAGGATGAAAGAGAGTCGCGTGGAATTTCAACGGATCAAACGGCTGCCGCCCTACGTCTTCAGTATCATCGACGGTATGAAAATGGAGGCCCGTCGCCGGGGCGAAGATATCGTCGACTTCGGCATGGGTAATCCCGATCTGCCGACGCCGCCCCACGTCGTTGCCAAGCTCGTGGAAGCGGCAAGCAAGCCACAAAACCATCGCTATTCCGTGTCGAGAGGCATTTACAAGCTCCGTGTCGCCATCTGCGATTGGTACAAGCGGCGCTATCAAGTGCACCTCGATCCCGATAGTGAGGCGATCGTCACCATTGGCGCCAAGGAAGGGTTGTCGCATTTGGCGTGGGCGATTGTAGACCCCGGAGACGTTGTGCTGTGCCCCAGCCCGACGTATCCGATCCATCAATATGCCATGATTTTGGCTGGCGGCGACCTTCGTTGTATTCCGCTCATTAGCAGCGAGGGCTTTTTTGGCCACCTCGAAGAAGCAGTGAAACAGACCTGGCCGAAGCCCAAACTGCTTATCATCAGTTTTCCCCACAATCCAACCACGGAAGTGGTGGAGCTGGATTTCTTCGAGCGTATTGTCAAGTTCGCACAGGAAAATGAGCTGATCGTCATTCACGACCTGGCGTATGCCGATCTGACCTTCGACGGCTACCAGGCGCCTAGCCTACTTCAGGTTCCGGGTGCTAAAGAGATCGGCGTCGAATTTTTTTCGCTGTCGAAAAGTTACAACATGCCGGGGTGGCGGGTGGGGTTTGCGGTGGGTAATCGGGATATTATCCATGCCCTGGCGCGAATCAAGAGTTACCTTGACTACGGGATTTTTCAGCCGATCCAGATCGCCGCGATTCACGCCTTGAATGGGCCCCAAGACTGCGTCGAGGGGATCCGGCTGATGTATCAAAAGCGCAGAGACTCATTGGTTGATAGCCTTGACCGGGCAGGTTGGAAAATTGCGAAACCAAAGGGAACGATGTTCGTCTGGGCGGAGATCCCGGAGCCGGCGAAGAAGATGGGCTCGGTAGAGTTTTCCAAGTTCTTGCTTCAGGAAGCCAAGGTGGCGGTGTCTCCCGGTATCGGATTCGGCCAGTACGGCGACGATCATGTTCGCTTTGCTTTGATCGAAAACGAACATCGTACCAAGCAGGCGGCACGCAATATCCGCCGCGCGTTGGGCAAGCTGCTCGACTAAAGGTCACTCGCCTGTAATTCGATTTCGCACGTCATTCCCGTGAAAACGGGAATCCAGGGCTTCGCATTTCTGGACTCCCGCTTGCGCGGGAGTGACGAGGAATTTTGACC
>JAHKKJ010000691.1 GCA_020027655.1 Deltaproteobacteria bacterium
GCAGTTACCTTCGGCTACGGAGTTGTGGCATACTCCGACACGGACTTTCACCGTGCTAATGTGGCGCCCTCACGGGCGCACTCACCCCCGAAGTTCTTATCGGGGGTCCAGTCCGAGGTTCGCCTGGATTCCCGCTAAAAACATGCGGGAATGACGGACTCTGACGGACCTAACAAGCGCCTTTACGCAGCAAGCTGCGGGGAATCAAACCCGCTGAGATTGAGTCGCCGAACCATCCGACTTCCTCATGCGCGATAACCAAAGCATCACTTTGATATGCGACCCGAATCGTGGGGTCCAACAACCGCGGTGCCTCTTCCCTCTCATTGGTCACTGCCCCTTACGGGCAGGCGAGTACCGAGAGTTAGTTGAACTCGATTATCACCATAGTTCAAGGACTGCCAATTGTAATGGTTTCTATTGCCGATCTTTCGATGTCGAGTTCTTTTTCGCCCTGTCTTCACCGGCTATTTTCTACGACGATCGTTTGGAGTGAATGGTGCGTTAACCCGAGAGGAGCGGAAGCAAAATAAGGCAGGTACCATCACCAGAATGCCCAATTGACCCTGGATAGCAACAATTTCAGGAAGATCAACCCGAGAAGAAATTATGATTTCGCTCAGCTGCTAGGTAGGTGAAACCGGGCGAAGTTAACGTTCCGTACGATTCGTTAGTGTTGCGCCTGGCGCTCTGAAGGGGCTGAACCCTTAAGCTCTTCTGTGCGCAGTCCGAGTTCCTGGGCTTGCACATAGCAACGATGACAAACGATGAGATCAAGCAAGACGACGCCGGACTCCTCGCTTCTAACCCGGTACGGTGAATCGGCAAATGGCGCGCCGCAATGTTGGCAGATCCGTCCCATACTTCGGGGTGAAGCAAAGTGTATGCCATCCCAGCCGGCGGAAGATTCCCTGTCCGACCAAGGGAAAGAGGCGTAGATTTAAATACCCTATGCCTCGCTTGTAACGTCGATGAAGGGGTGTTGGAAAAACCGTTGTCAGTAATTAGGCATACAGCTACTGAAGGAAAATCCCTCAACAGGCGCCTGAAAAAGGCTATGACTCAACGTGGTCCGATACGGGTTACAGTGTTCAGGCTTTGTGCAAAGCCGCATAAATTTTCTCGGACGTGAGCGGCAGATCGAAAAGCCGCACGCCGACAGCGTCTTCGATCGCATTGGCGATGGCGGCTGCGGTTGGGACGTTGGGAATTTCAGCGATCGCCTTGCCTTGATACGGAGTTGGGCCGGTGGCGTCTTCCATTAACACGGTCGTTAACTTCGGCACGTCCGTCACCGTCGGCATTTTGAACTCGCCGAGGTTGGCGGTAGACATCTTGCCGTCTACCAAGGAGCTGTCTTCCATGAGCGCGAAGCCGAGGCCGGTGACAACGCCGCCGTCGATTTGTCCTTGGTAGCTCAAGTGATTCAATACGGTGCCGGAATCGTGGACCGTTGTCAGTTTCTTCACCTTTACTTGACCGGTTCCAGCATCAACCTCGACTTCCGCCACTTGGGCGGCGAATGAAGTAATCGCCGCGCGCGCAGGCTCGTAGACGCTCAGGTGCGTTATGACGCCGCGGTTTTGTTCGACGGCGAGTCGCATGAGGTCGGCGAATGCCAGTGCTTTCTGTCCGGGAGCGGTATAGCGACCTTTCACTTCTTGTAAATCTTCGGGCTTGCAGCCTAGTCGAGCTGCGGCTAACGTGACGATTTTTTCTTTAACTTCAGAGACTGCCTGATAGGCCGCGGTGCCGACGCTGTTGGTCGACTTGCTTCCTCCAGTACCAGAGTCGTAAGGGGAGCTGTCGGTGTCTTCCACGCGGATGTTAACCCGCTCCCGCGGCAGATCGAGCATTTCGCCGACGATTTGTTGTACGACGGTGTGGATGCCGGGGCCGACATCGGGCACACCCAAGTTTACGGTCACGCTACCGTCGGATTCAAATGTGATCGCCGCGCCGGAACGGCCGGCGCCCGAGGGCCGTTCGTAGACTGCGACGCCGCGGCCGATATTCTTCACCTTCGGCTTCTTCCAGCCGGAAACATCGAGAGCTTTCTTAAGAGTTTCCTTGACGACGATGCCTTTTAGTTTCTGGCCAAACGGTGTTGAGTCGCCGTCGTTGAGCAGATTCTTCATACGAAACGCGACCGGGTCCACGCCCAGCTGGCGAGCGATGATATCGATCTGCGATTCCATGGCAAAAGTCGTCTGCGGGCTTCCCGGGGTGCGCGTCTGCGTGCAGGGAACCTGATTGGTGTAAGCGCAGATCGTTTCGACTTGGATCGCAGGAATTCGATAGTAGCTGGCCACGCGGCGCGCTCCTTGCACGGTAACTTCGGCGTTGGCTTTGAGCGCGGCGTAGCCGCCGCCGCTGAAGACGGCGCGCGCATGCAATGCGCAGAGCTTTCCATCGGCATCGACAGCGGTGCGGAGCGTGATCACGGCAGGATGGCGATGCGAGCAGGCGGCCAGCTCTTCACTGTAGTCGAGCACCATCTTGACGGGTTTGCCGGTTCGTTCTGCTAAAAAATAGCAGACCGGAACCTCGATGACCGAAGTCTTGCCACCGAAGTCGCCGCCCACGGGTAGGATATGCACTTTGATTTTTGTCGGGTCGAGATCTAAATCCCGCGCGACGCGATCGCGCAAAGTGAAGGGCGCTTTGTTCGACGCCCAGATCTCGATCTGACCGTTATCATTGATTCTGACGGTACACGCGTGCGGTTCGATGTAGGCATGAAAACCGAGCGGCGTACGAAACGTATGCTCGAAGACGCGCACGGCCTTTTTAAACCCTGCCTCGAGGTCGCCGTTGCTCCACTGGCCGTAGGATTGAATGTTCGGCAACTCCGTAGCGCGCTCCGGGGCGTTCTTATACGCGGCGGGGTTTTCGTGCAGTACCGGCGCCCCGGGCTCAATTGCCTTTAACGGGTCAGTTACATAGGGAAGCTCTTCGTACTGAACGTCGATCAAGTTCAGCGCTTCTTCAGCGATCTCCAGGCTGTCTGCAGCGACCGCTGCTATGGGTTCGCCGACGAAGCGGACCCGGTCGCGAGCGAGCGGCGGCATGTCCTTCATTCTTAAACCGGTCAGAACCGGCGGGATATCGGCGCCGGTGATTACCGCGCGCACT
>JAHKKJ010000692.1 GCA_020027655.1 Deltaproteobacteria bacterium
TTGATTTCGCACCGGATCTTCTCCTTTTCGTATTGCAAACATAGCAATAATATTGTGGTTTCTTTACCTCCTTCCCTTGATCCCCGCCACGGCCTCAGATTGGCCTTATCTTTGCTCAGACACGTTTACGGAAATGACGAGTGAACTTTCATCTTAATACCCCGGGGCGCTTTTCGGGCCCCATAGGGAAGTTGTTGATGGGCAACGTCCAAAGCAATTTAAAGCCAACGTTCATTCTTAGCGAAGCGGCCCTAAAGGAAGTTTACTAATGTCTGCCATCACCTGGTTAGAAGCCTTACGCGCCATCGGCCATGATGCGAAGCCAACCACTGTGTTGTCGAGGCCGGTTACCAATCGCCCCCGGCTCCCACGCCGGTCATCCTGCATTACACCTTAGATGATATCGAGCAGTTGGATCGCGAAGGACGAGAGGGGGATGATCGCGATTCGGGTGTTAAAGACTTTCTGAGCTTGTCCCAAATCTTGCGGGCGATCGGTACTTACGTGGGTAGGAAAGGGGCTCGCTTGCTGAGTGTTTCGAACAATGCCTCGACGGCGGGGACAATGCCCGTCGTCACGATTGAATACGAGACGGCTCAGGGCGAACGAGTCGTTGATGATCGCACTGCCTCCGCCATTTACGACATGTGTGTCCGCATTTATAAGCTGAGAGAAAGGTTAAGCGCTTATCCCGTTTCTCTTTGACCTTCTCGATGGATCGCTCAATGCACTCACCGCTCTCGAAAGTAATGACAGTTAATTTCAGAAATTCATAGTTACTTGCCTCTGCTAAACGCTTCTTTTCAATCTTCCAGATTGAGCGCACCAATAGCCTCGGCCCTGTTATTGATAAGAACATTTCCGGCGTCCAGGATCTTCAAAGCTTCGGGGATTGACCTACCGGGCACGATCACCGCTCAACTGTATGATACCGTCGCCGGTTGTTATCAAACTTACGTACGTAAAAATACCTCGTAGCCGGAAATTTTTACTTGGCAGTATGTAGCCACACTCCAAGGATATTTGACCGCGATATATCTCAGGATGGTCCCTTCCTGCAAGAAATACCAAGAAGGCAGCTTTTCCGCTGCTTGGCATCCCTTGTGCTTCTAACTCCCTATATGCGAAACACAGCCAAGAAAATATTGATCGCTGACAACAACGACGCTTGTCGAGAATCGCTCGGGGTGTCTATCAAAGGCTTGGGCTATGAAGTCTTCGAAGCCGCCACGGGTCCAGAGGCCATAGATAAGGCGTCCAGCATGCATCCCGATCTAATCATGATGGATCTACGCTTACCTGGAATGAATGGAGATGAAGCCACGGTACGTTTAAAGAGGAACGCGTCCACACGACACATACCCGTGGTCATAAGCACCGCCTGGACTACTGCCTGCAACGTTGGCGACCGTGCAGACCGTGCCCTTGACGCAGGGGCCGCAGAGATTTTGTATAAGCCATTTCACTTACCGATGTTGCGTGATGTTCTGCGTACATATTTATTGGCCTAGGATCACACAACAAGCAATGAGCTGGGTTGTCTACAGGAGAAAGTATTCTTATGAATGAGTTTTTATTGCTTGCGGTCATAATAGTCTATCTCGCCATTCGTTACTGACCGACGCCCAACCCCGGTAATGCTTCCGAATCATAGCTAACCCTCGTTCTCCCGCGCAACTATGCTAGCGTCCTTGTCATCTCTTAACCCGATGAACTTTGAATGTCTCAGGTGACCATTCGGCGTCCATTCGGTAAACTCAATCTGCGCAACCAACTTAGGCTTAACCCACACGCAGTTTTTCATCTCTTCCTTGGTCAAGGCCCACTGATTCGCTTCCGTTCTGGCAGATGAGCAAACGGACAAGTGTCGATCTCTAATCCTTTAAACTTGCTTGCCACCTCACGGCGGACTTGCGTAACTTGCCTAATGCTGTTGCGGCTTTGTCATTAATTTAGACCCGCCGATTTTGGCAATCCTAACAGGAAAAAAAAGCAGGTGTTGTAGCAAAGTAACTATGTCAGGACTCTTGCACGTTTTGCCTTGATCCCGTTTCCGTGATAGACAACCGGCTGTCCGGGGTGGCATTATTAACTGTTGGTTTTGAGAACCAATTGGCTATCCATTTTAAAGGAGGAACTTATGGCTGAAGAAAAATCTCCCATCAAGATCAAGAAGATCGGACACGTGGTTCTGAGCGTCAGCGACATCGAGCGGAGCAGCAAGTTCTGGACGGAGATTATGGGCTTCAAATTCTCCGACCGAAACGAAATTGGCATGATGTTTTTCCGCAATGCAACGGATCACCACACCATTGCGTTGCTTCAAGCCAAAGAGAAAAACGAATTGCCCAAACACGGCCAAGTGGGTTTTGATCATATGGCCCTCGAGGTAGCGACCGTGTCGGAGCTCTTCAAAATTCGCGATTTTCTTCGGTCCAAGGGAGTGAAAATCTTTTACGAGGGCCGCCGCGGCCCGGGGGGCAATCCGGGCCTAGAGTTCTACGATCCGGACGGCTATAAAATTGAGATCTACTCGGCTATGGACCAAATCGGTACAGACGGCAAAAGCCGCCCTGCTAATGAATGGAAACGGGCGACCACTCTCGAAGAGGCAGTCGAGAATCCGCTGCCAGGCACTGAATACAACTAAGACACCGGGGCCGTCCACGATGAGCGATAGTAGTCTATCCGGGAATCTATCCCAGATCACAGCTTCCGGGGCCCTGCCTAAGCGGGCACTGCGCATGGGCGGCGGCCCTGCAGGCTACGTCGAAAACGCGCTCAAGGCGGTGGCGGAACCTTTCAAAGGAATCACTTCCGATGGAACGGTGGTTGCCGGTCTTTTCCCTATCCAAAAAACCGGTGTGCCCACCGATTCTATCAGAGCGGCTGCCGAAGAGTTTCTCGCATCGCTGAATCCGGAGCAGCGCGTCGACACCCTGTTCCCGGTGGACCCCGTCGAGTGGCGGAAATGGAGCAATATCCATCGGACCTTGATGCGCCATGGCATGCCGTTCTTCGAAATGACCGATGCCCAGCGCGACCGGGCCTTTGCGCTCTTAAAAGAGACCTTGAGTACCCAAGGATTTGAGACCGCGCGGGACATCATGCGTCTCAACGAGACGGTGATGGAGATGACGGGCAGGCTCGACGAGTACGGCGAAGATCTTTACTGGCTCAGCGCTATGGGGAGACCCTCCGCCACTCAGCCGTGGGGCTGGCAGCTTGATGGCCATCATCTCAATATCAACACCTTCGTCCTCGGAGACCAAATGGTCATGACTCCCACCTTTCTAGGTTCGGAGCCGG
>JAHKKJ010000693.1 GCA_020027655.1 Deltaproteobacteria bacterium
CCCCCGGCACCAACTGCTCGACCAGCGTAAGATCCGGCAGCGTGAGCGCCGGCAGTCCCTGCGGGATCAGGCCGACCGTCGACACCCCGAGTGCCTGCAGGCCAAAGAACCAAGCCGCGGCGATCCCGCCGCCGACGGCGACCAGCGGCGCCGGAGAATGCGGCCAGAGTCGCTCCATGCCGATCAACACGAGCAGCGTCGCGGTAGCGACCGCAAGCGTCAATAGCGAGAGCTCGGGGATGTGATGCGCGACGCTGAAGAGGTCGCGGAAAAAGCCTTGCTTCACTATGTGGATTCCCAGGAGCTTCGGCATCTGGTCCAGCACGATCACGAGGCCGATCCCTGCTTTGAAGCCCGTCAGCACCGGCGCAGAAATGAAGTTGGCGATAAAGCCGAGACGCAGCAGCCTCGCCAAGAGCAGCATCGCGCCGACCAGCGCGGTCAGCGTGGCGGTCACCGTGGCGAGCTTCGCCGGGTCGCCATCCGGAACGGCCAGACCGAGCTGCGTGCCGGCCAGGATCGCCAGCGTGGTGGTGGAGCTGACGCTCAGCACCCGCGAAGAGCCGAGCAGCGCGTAGATCACCATCGGGATGAACGCGGTATATAGGCCGACCGCAACGGGCAAGCCGGCAACCGTCGCGTAAGCCATGGCCTTCGGAAGAACAACCGCCGCGGCCGTCAGACCGGCGATCACGTCGAAGCGCAGCGCGCTGGTGCCGGGCTGGCTTGCCTTTGCGTCTGTCGGCTGCTGATTCATGCTCCCTATTCCCGGTTGCTGCGCGAATTCACGCGGGGGTCAAGTTCCGCAGCGAGCTGCGGGACCACGCGTGATTGTAGTCCCGCCGTCCTGGTTTGCGATCCGCTGCGCACGCGCACGTTGCGCGTCGACTGAGAAGCGGTCGGAATCTCGGAAAAAAAAGCCAAGGTCAACATCCTCCAGTCCGAAATGGCGAGGTGGCTCCCACGGCGAGTTGACGGGACGAGCCGAACAGCGCGTAACCGAGCCCACCGAGCAAATAGCCGTAGATTTCCACCTGCGGCGGCAATCCGGCCCAGGCTCGCATAGGCCAGTGAAACCGGTAGGGCGTACGCCGCCAGGATAATCCCCGCCACGATGTCCGATCCCAGCCAACTTAACTGATACTGGGGTAGCCATTCCGCTGGGGGAAACAGCGTCTTCCATCGGTTGCTTTTTCCTCTTCCTGCAATGTAGTTCCTTATGAGACAGCGGGCTACTCAAAAAAACGGAATCGTGCTTCGAGAGCCTGCTCCGTCAGGCTCAGCAGAATTCGCCGCGTCATTCCGTCCGAAAATCTCCCCCTTCCCCTCTTTTTCAAAGAGGGGTTAGAATTCCAAGCAGAAAAAGATTCCCCCTTTGAAAAAGGGGGACAAAAGGGGGATTTGAGTTCGGCTTGAGCTGCTGTCATCGTTTGGACTTTTTAAATGAAATTCTGAGACACCACACTAGCAAGACAAACAATCACTTTCCCGCAAGCAAAGCCTTCTTTGCCTTTGCCAGCTCCTTGAGCTTTTCGTCGCTCACTTTTGGATAATGTAAGTCCAGAGAGGACAGCGCCTCGATTACCGCTGCAGCGACAACAACGCGCGTAAACCACTTGTTGTCGGCGGGCACCACGTACCACGGCGCCTCCTTGGTGGCGGTGTTTTGGATCATATCCTCGTAGGCTTCCATATAATCGTCCCAATGCCCGCGCTCCTTGGCGTCATTCGCTGAGAACTTCCAGTTTTTTTCGGGCTCTTCGATGCGCTCGAGGAATCGCTTTTTCTGTTCTTTGTTAGAGACGTGCAGAAAGAATTTGCGAATGGCGACGCCGTTGCGTGTCAGGTAGCGCTCGAAGCTGCGGATGTCCTGAAAGCGCTCGTTCCAGATGTCTTTCGTGACCAGCTCCGGTGGCAGTTTCTGGTTTTCTAAAAATTCCCGATGCACCCGCACGACCAGAGTCTCTTCGTAATAGCTGCGATTGAAAATGCCGATGCGACCGCGCTCCGGCAGACACTTGATGCAGCGCCAGAGAAAGTCGTGGTCGAGATCTTCGGGCGACGGCGCTTTGAAAGAATAGACCTGGCAGCCCTGCGGGTTGACGCCAGACATGACGTGCTTGATGGCGCCGTCTTTGCCCGCGGCGTCCATCGCCTGAAACATGAGCAAGACCGCCCATCGGTCTTGCGCATAAAGCATGTCTTGAAGCTCGGCCAGTAGGTCAACACCCATAGCGAGCGCTTCTTTGGCGCGCGGCTTGTCCTCGGAGGTAAAGCGCAGCGTGTCGTCTGGGTCGATATCCTTCAGGCGAAAATTGTTACCGGTTACGCGAAAAGGCTTGGCCAGCTTGCGCGCCG
The DNA here is from genome assembly GCA_020027655.1 of Deltaproteobacteria bacterium. Classification (GTDB taxonomy): domain Bacteria; phylum Desulfobacterota; class Binatia; order UBA9968; family UBA9968; genus DAIRFP01. The sequence goes on from JAHKKJ010000693.1 coordinate 2,359, forward strand.
TCTTGATCAGGTTTTTCATTTCTTTGTTGTTCACTGGTTTCCCTCTTTTCTCTTCAGTCTTTTCTCTTCGCTCTAGATAGCAAGCGCATTAGAGTTCCTTTTATTGATCGTAGCGAGCTTTTTACTCAGCCCCCTGCGAGTACCCAGGGCACCGAGGTCACCATAAATACGGCAAGAAAGATCAATCCAAAAATGGCACCGAGCCGCCAGTAATCCGCCGAAGGCAAATAACCGCTGCCATAGTAGACCGGGCTGGGACCGGTGCCGTAGGGGGTAATGATACCCATAATGCCGAGCTGGAGGCAGAGCAGCAGCGCCAACTGCGGCAGGTTCATGTTCGGCACGCTGGACCCCACCGCCAGCAGCACTGGGATCAATGCGGTAACATGCGCCGTCACGCTAGCGAACATGTAATGGGCAAAAAAGTTGATCAGCAGAAGCGCGATCGTTGCGGTGAGTGGTGAGAACCCGCTCATGTGGCTCGCCACGCCGACAGCAAACCATTTGACGAATCCGACCCGGTTGAGCCCATCCGCGAGTGCCACCAAAGTCGCGAACCAGGCCAGCGTGTTCCAGGCGGCGGCATTTTTCGTGATGTCATGCCAAGTAACAACGTTCAGCATCACCATCAGGCAAATCACCAGCAGTGCGGCGGTGGTCGGGCTAACGTAGTCGCCAGCGAAGATCCACAGGACGAGCATAGCGACGAGCGCCGCCAGAGTGATTTCGCGAGAAGTGAGGCCGCCCAACTTGGTAACCT
>JAHKKJ010000153.1 GCA_020027655.1 Deltaproteobacteria bacterium
TCGTAGCTCCAATCTACTAACGGGTTGATTTTGACGATGTTGCCATGGTCTTTGTCCAGCTCGATTTTACAGACATCCACCCGCGTGACCGCCTGCTCACGCCGCAGGCCCGTCATCCAAGCGTCAAGGTCTTTCAAAGCGCGGTTAAGCGGTTCCACTTTGCGAACGCCGCAGCACAACTTGCGGAGCTCCACTGAGTTGTAGAAAAGATTCAACCCGTGCTCTCGCACCATTTTTTCGACGCCTTCTGCGTCCGGAAAAAAGACTTCGACCTGAACTCCGTAACGTTCTCTTATGGCGTCCATGCAATCATAGGTTTCTTGATTTAGCCGCCCAGTGTCCAAGGTGAACAATCTAAAGTCGGCGCCGCGCACGCGGTGCATGAGATCGATCAAAACAGACTCTTCGGCTTGAAAGGAACAGGCCAGGCCAATCCGCGGATTAAATCGTTCCAGGGCCCACGTAACGATTTCAGCGGTCGTTAAGTCTTCAAAGTCTTGGCTCTTTTCCGTTGCGTTGAATGTTTGAGTATCCACCAAGGTCACGCTATATTTCTCCCCTGCTAAATTGCTTGCAGATTGTTCAAAAGAGTTTTTGTTTCAAATGACAACGGCGTGCTAATGGTCACATTAAACCGAAGTCTTGTATCTTGCTGATTCCGTAACAACGTAAAATTCGTAGTGGAATAAAGGCGCCGCGCCAAGAAATCGATTTCTGGTCTGATCTCCTCAAAGGCCTCCCCGGTGTTAGGCGCAACCAGCCGATCATTGACCAAAATCTCCACTTGATTTCCCAAAAATCTCAATTTGCCACGCAGTGCCGGCTCTTGCTCCAACCGCTGGCAGTTTTCCAAAGCGGACCGCAATACCGTACTTAGTTTCTCGAGGTTCGACCCGCTCATTTTACTTTTTTGACTATAGAGAAGCCCGCGCCGATTGTCGGTCTCGTCGATGCTCACATTGGCGTCATCGGCGACCAGGACGATCCCCGGACCGGCCTGCATATGGCTGTAATCGGCGACGTCGAGGTAGACGCCGTCGGTGGCCTGGATCCAGCCATGAAAAACATCGATAAAGTCGGTCAACGGAACCTTGGGCTCCGCGGTAAAAACCTTTACGTTGATCTTTTGCAGTTCCATTGTTCTCGGAATTAATTAAGCGCTCGTTTGCGCAATGCTATCCAACTTCACTGCGCTCGCCACTCCAACCCGCAGCTTGTTGTGGCAATCATGAGCCGCATCGATGAACAGCTGCGCTTCCTGCAGCAATTGCACGGCGCGATCGGCATCGACGGCCTTGCCTGCGCCGATAAACTCCTTCGCTTTGAACATGTACTCGGCAAATTTTCCGCCGGCATACTTGTCCCAGAAGAGCTGCGTCTCGTAAAAACGGCTGGTAAATTCGGCGAGAATTTGATTTTCATCTTCCGAAATGCCGGGGTCTTGCGCCTTGACCAAACCCTGTGCCGCGCGCACCATGGAAGCATAAGCCGTTTTCGCGGCGTCCCGCGGGCGGCCGGCGTCCAGGAGTAACTGAGCCTCGAACAACTCGCGTTCACTGGCGGCCAGGGTAAACTCAGCCTGGCTCACCACCTCGCCGGCGCACTCACCGATTCCCATGTCCGCCAGGGTAAATTCCCGCGGGTCGCCCCAATCACTGTAATAGGCACGATCCACGTCGTGGTCCGGAATCTTGGTCAGATCCTCCAACAGGTCCTTGATCTCTTTTTTGCCGATGCGCCGGACAAAATCCTGGAAGCGCTCGTCCTTCAGACGCTTGCGCACGTAGTACTCCGTGATCGATAGCACCGCCTCCGGGATTCGCTTGGACGGAACCGCGCCGATGGGTACACCATACTCCCCGGCATTGTCGTGAAATTTTCCGCCGAGAATCACCTGGAAATGCGGTACCTGGAATCCTTTCACGTTGCGGTTGATGCCGTAAAAGCCGATGTCGGCGATGTGGTGCTGGCCGCAAGAGTTAAAACAGCCGCTGACTTTGATGCGCAAATTCTTCACCGCCTCATCGAGCTGTAAGCTTTTCTCGCCCAACTGATAGCGCAGTTCCCGCGCGAGCCCACGTGACGACGCGATTCCCAATTTGCAGGTATCCGTTCCAGGGCAGGCCGTGACGTCTACGATGGTAGCCGCGTCCGGCGCGCCGAGACCGATGGCTTTAATGGCTCGGTAAAACTCCGGCAGGTCCGCTTCGCTGATCCACCGGAAGAGGATGTTTTGCTCCACTGTGGTGCGTATCGTATCCTTGACGAAACGACGCGCGATGTCGGCGAGCGCCCGCAATTGATCGGCGCTGGCATCTCCCAGCGGCAGAGTCACCGTCGCGGCCACGTAGCCTGGCTGTTTCTGTTTGTAAGTGTTGGTGGCGTACCAGGCATCGAAGCCATCCGGGCGTTCGCCGCCGTTTAAACTGACTCCGGCCTTAAGCGGTTCTTCCGTCTGTTCATTGACCGACGGCAAATGAGCCGTCCAGCGCGGATCATTGGCCAGCTTTTGGCGCTCTGCCAGAACGAGTTTGCGGAACTCATCGATGCCGAGATTCGCGATCAGGAACTTAACTCTCGCCCGGGCGCGATTGCGTTTTTCACCTAAACGCGCGAACACCCGCGAGATGGCCTGGGATATCGGCAAGAGCTCTTCTTCAGGCAGAAATTCATCGAACAACTTGGCCTTGTACGGCACCGAGCCGAGACCGCCGCCGACGTAAAGCGCGAATCCGCGTTTTTCCTTGCCGTCGACGACTCTTGTCTTGGCGATGGCGCCCATGTCATGCATGGTCACCAGACCGCAGGGATGCTGCTGGCAACCTGAAAAAGCAATCTTGAACTTGCGGCCAAAATCCTGGGTATCGGGGTGCCCCAGCAAAAACCTCGAGCAAGCTTTGGCATAAGGCGTCGTGTCAAAGGTTTCGTCTCGGCAGATGCCCGCCAACGGGCAGGCCGTCACGTTACGGACCACGTTGCCGCAGGCTTCCCGGCTCGTGATTCCGACAGCGGCGAGACGGCGCATCAAAGAAGGAGTATCGTCGATGTGGACGAAATGGTACTGAATGTCCTGGCGTGTAGTAACATGGGAAACTCCGTCCGCGTACTCCTCCGATAATTCTGCGAGAACCTCCAGCTGTTCTGGATTGAGCCCGCCAAACGGAATCTTGATGCGCATCATTCCGGGTGCGTCCCACAGCGTGTCGGGGCCTTTGATCACGTCCGCGGGAAGTTTGAGCTTTTGGATCCGGTTGCCGTCGTGCCGTTGTCCATTGTCGTAACGCTGTCCGTAAATGCCGCGCCGCAGCCGCGTCTCGGCAAAGACCTTCTCGTCGATCTTGCCCTGTTTCCGAAGCTCCATCTGCTGTTCGAAGATGTCTATTTCCCTCGCTAATTCCGCCGGCATTTTTTCAGCGATCTTCTCTTTCCACGTAAGGCTTTTCTCCACGGCCTATCTCCTTCGACTCATCGCTTTACTACTTGAACCTGACTTTTTAAATACATTTAGTCAGAAATACCGCCAAAAAAATTTTAAATGTAATACATCAACGCCGCCGGTTCAGGTTTACATAAATCCGCCAGCGTCATTTCTTCGAGAATGTTCTCCATCGCCTTGACGCCCCGTGCCCAGGTTTCGACCAGGCGCTGAGTCACGGGAGACATTCCCCTGCCATGTGTGCCCGGCCTGAGATCAATTCCCACCAACGGTCCCTCGAGCACATGTAAAACCTCTCTGACGGTTATGGCCTCAGGAGGACGGGCAAGTATATAACCGCCGGCAGGTCCACGTGAGCCATGAACGAGCCGCCCCCGTTTCAATAACACCATAATCTGGCCGAGGTACTCGGGGGGTATCTGCTGGTTCTTGGCGATTTCCTTCACCTGCACGGCCCGCCGAAGTTTGTAATTGTCGACGAGCTCGGCTAGAGCAAGTAATCCATAATGGCCTTTTGAACTGACCTTCATAAGTCGACGCGTCCTGGAAAGGTAATCGATCCTAAGTAAGTTGGTTAGAAATGTCAAGAACCAGGGGATTGTCTTCACAGCGGCCACTATAGCCCCGGACTCGGCATGCCTTCTACGCCCGTAACCTGCCCGGAACACAACCTTCTTTTTTGGGTTGCCTGGGCGAATCGATTGCGGCTATATTCCGGGAAATCCTTAATCGGTTCGGTAACTTGCCCCGCAAACGTCGGAGGTGACGTATGAAGCGAGCTGTCGAAAAAGCCCTTGTAAGCTTGCTGTTGAGCGTTTTGGTTTTCGCCACTAAAACTGACCTGCTCGCCGCTCCGGGGGAAGTCATCATCACCCATGCAAGCATGAGCACGTCGGCGATCCCGCTCTGGGTTGCCCAACGTCAAAACTTCTTTGGTAAATACGGCGTCAAATCCAAAGTTGTCTGGGTGCGCGGCAACCCGGCGCAGATTGCCACTCTCGCGTCAGGCGACACCCAAATCGCCTATGGCGGGGCCACGACAGCACTCGCCGCTGCGGTAGGCGGCAAAGAATTACAGATGGTCGCCAGCTTGAGCAGCCGAGAAAACTTAGATCTCGTCGCTAGACCGGGAATCAATAGTGCAAAAGATTTGCGCGGCAAGCGCTTCGGCATCCAGAGCATCGGCGGCGGCGTGTGGAAAACGGCTACGGTTTGGCTCGAGCACTTCGGCATGGATGAAAAGCGCGACAATATTCAAATGATCGTCATTGGTGATGTGACAATTCTAAGCCAGGCGCTTGAAACTGGCCTCATCGACGCCACCGTCGTTCCGGGCTTTTTGAGCCGCCGGTTAGCCGAAAAGGGCTTCGTGGTCCTGGGGCGGTGTGAGCAAACGAGACTACCTTCGGTGGGGATGACCGTTCTCGTGGAAAAGCCTTACCTCCAGCAAAACATGGACACTCTCCAGGACGTACTTAAGGCGCTCATCGAAGGCATGGTCTTTATCACTGCTCCAAGAAACAAACCGGCCGTGTTAGAAACCATTACTAAGCAATTCAAGCTAAGCGATACTGCAGCCGCTGAAGGCGCCTACCAAGATGCTTTCACCCTGGTCCGGCTGGAAGAATACCGCAAACCCTACGTTTCGATGGATGGGCTCAAAATCTTGCAGCGTCTCATGAAAAGCCAAAATCCTCGCATCGGCGATATCAAAGTAGAAAATCTCGTTGACTCAAGCGTCCTCAAGAAAATCGATGACAGCGGTTTCTTCGAGCGCCTCTATGCCGAGTATAAAATAAAATAGTCTTCGAAAGACGAATGAGCAAAACCATTGATGAACATTCAAACGCAACTGTGCACCTTCAAAACCGCCGACAACGAGAGACTCCACGGTCTGCTCTTCACGCCACCCGGTGAACTTTCAGATCTTGCATTGGTCTTCATTCACGGCGTAGCGATGAATTTCTATCTGCCGCCGTTGGCGATTTTCGGACAAGAGCTGGCGCAACGCCGCTCCCATTGCTTTGTGATTAATACCCGCGGTCACGATTGGATTGCTCGCGTGGGCAATCTGACCAAATTCGGCGGGTCGGCTTATGAAAAACTTGAAGACTGCTTACTCGATTTCGACGGAGCTTTAAATCACCTCGAAAAGAAAGGCTATCGGCGTTTCGTTCTCGTAGGACATAGCTTAGGGGCCATCAAATCGATTATCTACCAGGGCACGCGCCAGCGTGCGGATGTGGTCAGCGTCGTTTCTTGCTCCGCGCCGAAACAATTCTACTCCGAGCGCGTTTCTCGGCAGCCCGCATTTCGCGAAACCATCGAAAAAGCAGAAACCATGCTGGCTGAAGGTCGGGGTGAAGAGTTATTATCCATCGCTGTGGGTGCGACACCAGGAATCTTTAGCGCGCGTACACACCTGGATAAATATGGCAGAGACGATCGCAACGACTGCCGTCCCTACGCAAAGCGGGTGGGCTGCCCCTTGCTCGCCATCGTCGGCAGCGCCGAACCCAAGTTTTTTCATGAATACGCGCAAGAGCTTGTCGCAGCGGCCGGGACCAACTCAACTTATAAGCTCGTCGATGGAGGGAATCATTTTTACAATAGGCATACGACAGAAATTGTCGAGATCATTCACGAGTGGCTGGAGCGTCTCTTGCCTGACAAATCTACCGTGTAACTCTTCACTCATCCACGACGATAAAAAAATAAAACCGGAGGGTATCAACCATGCCTCACCTAAAAGTTAGAGACTCCGAGATCTATTATGAAGTCCACGGCGACGGCCCGCCGTTTTTATTCTGCAGCGTCACCGGCCTCGATCATCAAGCCTGGAAATTTCATCAAGTGCGGGAGTTTTCTCACGACCACAAAGTCATCGTCTTCGACTACCGCGGCACCGGCAAGTCCAGTAAAACGGTGCAGAGATATTCCATCAAAATGTTCGTAGACGATGCCGTCGCGATTCTCGATCATCTGGGAGTGGAACAGGCGATCGTCTGCGGCCACTCCATGGGTGGGGTTGTCGCCCAACTGCTGGCACTGGATCATCCCAACAAAGTTAGAAAGCTCATCCTTGCTTCCAGCGGCTCTTCTCATCCAGGAGCGAAGGGTATTCCTCTTGCCATGTGCCGCGACATGGTTCGCATGGGCTTCGAGGGCTACATTCGTCAGCACACCATCGAAACCGGTTGGACCAAAGAATTCGTAGCGGCCCATCCCGATCTGATCGAAAAATTTCTCCAGGTCAGGATGTCCGGCATCGCTCCGTTGGAAAACTATCTTCACTTCGTGTTGGCGCGCCAGGAACATGACCACACGGATCGCTTGAAAGAGATCCGCGTGCCGACCTTGGTTCTGGTCGGGGACGATGAGCATCACGGCGCAAGCGACCGGTCGCATTGGGATAGCGCGCACCATCTGGCACGGGAGATCCCCAATGCCAAACTCGTCGTCTTACCGGGTGAAGGGCATCATTACCTTGCGACGAATCCGGATGTGGCACACAAAGCGATTCGGGAGTTTATCGGATAGAAACCCGATCGTTGCTTTTATTCTATTCACCGCGAAGCGCCAAGCCGGAGTAACTCGCGCAAGGGCGCAAAGCATGTCCTGAGCGAAGTCGAGGGGGCGCCAAGACAGGAGACGGAAAAAATGGATTGTTACGGAGGTAACGGAGATAACAGAGATGAATTAAAACACTTCGTTTCCTCTGTTCTTTCCTGTTAGAAGCTTTTCTTAGCGTTCTTGGCGTCTTGCCGCGAAAACAATATTAATACCTGGATCCCAAGAGCTAGGCACCGATGAAAGCTTTGGTGAGTGCGTGAGCACCGGCGCCGTTAGAGCGTCTATCACCATCGACGAGTCGTCGCCATTGATGAGGCCAGCGTTGCTGACACTATGGTTGTCGATCCCCGGGCCGCCGCCTTGTATATAGGTGAAGACGTTGGGCGCTACTTCTTTGAGCTCCGTTTTCCAGCTTGGTATCGGCATTGTTAACTCCCTTCAGGAGAAGATATCGGAGTAATCTTCAACCATCTCACCCAACAGTCTGAATAGGCGCTCTAGCTGGCTTGTCGGCTCACGTGGATCGGTTTCCTCAACATCTGAATCCGTGACGTCGAGCGAGAGCTGGTAGCAATCACCTTCCGCCGAGGCAGATTCAGAATTTGCGCAAAATCGCATAATGCTCGTCTAACGCT
>JAHKKJ010000694.1 GCA_020027655.1 Deltaproteobacteria bacterium
ATGTATTGGACGTCGCAGCAGGTCGGGGAGCGGTGTTGTTCCCGGCCGCGGCGAAAGTCGGGCCACGCGGGCATGTCATTGGCATTGATTTTTCGCCAGACATGGTTGGCGAGACCGTTAGGGATATCGAGCGCCAAAAGTTGCGTCACGCCGAAATGCTCCAGATGGATGCAGAACGAATGAATTTTTCAGACGCGTCATTCGATTGGGTCACGTGTGGCTTTGCCCTATGGATGTTTGTTCGACCTTTTCCAGTTCTCCAGGAATTTTGGCGGGTGCTCAAGAGCAGCGGGCGCGTTGGGCTCAGTACTTGGGCGGCCGACAATCCCTTCCAGAATTGGTGCCAGCAAGTGCTTCGACCGTATGCGCCTCCGCCCGCGTCAAAGGCTCCGGCACCGAAGGACGATGCCAAGTTCGACACACCGGTGCATTTAGAAACGGCGCTACGACAGGCAGGTTTCGCGGATATCCAAGTCACAGTCGAAGAAAGAGATTTCGTCTATGCCAGCGAGGAAGACTTTTGGCAATCGTTTTGGTCGAGTGGAATACGGCGGAAACTTGAAAAGATGACGCCGGCCGCGCTCGCACAGGCCAAGAGCGATGTCTTTCAGAAATTGCAAGCGGTCAAGAAGCCGGATGGATTTCACAAGGTAAATCGTGCTCTATTCGCCGTCGGCACGAAGCCAGCTGTGTGACGTACGGACTGCTAGTGAACGAGCGTGCCCTTATTCAAGTTGTGGACTGCCCAGATTAAGGTCAAACCAACCATGGAGAATCTCCTGGAGACGGAAAGATGAAGCGGCTTGGCAAGCACCCAGAGCACAATAGCATCGTCCAGGAGCTTGTGGCGGAGGCGATACGCGGCGGCGCTGACATGATCGAGGTCGAGTACGATGAGGGCTACGAGGAAGTGTACATAAGGAAAGACAACATCGGATTAGGCACCAGATTCAAAGGCAGCGAAGGCGATTTGCTGCGAAAAGAACTCTACGGCTTGGCGAAAAAGAAGCGACGAATGGTGGTAGACAACGTGGAGTACGAGTTGCGCGCACGCGTCTACGACAGCTTCGGAGAGGATGCTTTTCAAGTCCAATGGAGGCGCGTCTGAAGTGGGCGACCTTGCGCGCGGCGTAAGCGCCTTTGTGGGAGACGTGACCGGTGATGAAGAAGATTACCTTAAACAACTACACGACCGACAAGTATTATCCGAAAATCGTCAAAGCGGTCGCCGTTGAGTTGCAGTCACGAAACTTTATTACGCCCGTCGAGGTGTTCATCTCGATGGGGTTGCTTGAACGGCGCGATGTGGAAAACTGGCGCGCGGGCCAGATTCCATACTTAGAGCAAGCAGTACAATGCAATCTCTCAAAGGCCAGCCGCATCCTGCAGATTCTTCGCTTCCACGCCCATGACTTGAATCTCAAGCCATCGATGACCGTTTACAAAAGAAAAACCGCCGGCGGTAAAATGCCGTTACGATTTTCGAAATCGGGCGAGAAAAATATCGAGGAGGCTTACGCAAGGCATTTTGTCAGGCTGGGGAAAGCTAGCGTTCGTGATGCGCTCAACACGGAGCATGAGGTTGCCGCTGGCGTGAAGGCTGAATTGTAACAGTCTTGCTCTCCCGGAACACGTTCGCGTGTAGACTACGCCCAAAGTTCATTGATCTGGAAAGATAGGCCAGGGAAAACAGCAGGTGTAAACACTTCGGCATCTTGAACTCTGATGACGAGTTTGTATTGCTCTCCAGATAGCTCATAGGCTTCGAGAACTTTCCGCTCAGGATCAATGAGCCAGTACTGAGGCACACCATACTTGGCGTATAACTGGGCTTTGGTCACACGGTCGGTTTGTTGGGTCGTGGGTGAGAGAATCTCGACGACAAGCGTGGGCGCCCCTTCGATTGCGCGTTCCGTTATGATATGTGCCCGATCGTGAGCAATGAAAATAAGATCAGGTTGAACGACGGTGATGGGTGCAAGTATGACATCAATCGGGGCAGCAAAGATTTCACCAAGGTTGTTGGCAAGGACATGGTCATCGAGAAACCGGAGAAGTCGGCGAGAGATACGCTGATGGTTTACACGCGGTGCAGGAGTCACGGAAAGGTCTCCATCTAAAATCTCGTAACGATTGCGGTCGTTGGGTAAGAGGCAATAGTCGTCATAAGTGAGAACGATCTTACCCGGGGGAATGCCTGGTGATAAATTTGATGACATGGCACTGTTTTAATCGAACTTATGACTTCTTATTGCACAGATTGTAGCAACCCGATCAGCTTGTCAAGTTCAACAATCGGAGTCCAACGAATGATCCAATTTTTTGTGGTTTTAGCGATGACAGCTTATCTCCACACATCCGCTCACGCCGCTGACAAGATTCGTATTTCCATGACCGGCTTCGCCGGCCAGTTCATGACTTTTCCCTTGGCGCAGAAGCGAGGTTTTCTGAAAGAGGAGGGAATCGAAGCCGAGATCATCCGGATCTCTGCGGCCGCGGGCAGAGCGGCGCTGAGCGGGGGCGAAGTGGATTACTCGACGGGCATTGGCGGTACGGCGATCGGTGGCGCGCTCAGCGGGGTGCCGATCAAAGTGGTGGCCTGCTATGTGCCCGCCCCGGTGCTCGCTCTGGTGGCCCGGTCTGAAATCAAATCGGTTCAAGCGCTTAAAGGCAAAACGGTGGCCGTGCTCATCTTTGGCGGCGTCGCGCACTTCGCGGCGCGGGCCGTAGCCAAGCACTATGGTCTGGATCCCGAGAAAGACTTGAAGTACCTCGCCGTTGGTCCTCCCGACGCGCGCTTCGCCGCACTTAGTCAGGGATTGGTTGACGCCGCCGTACTCGGGCCGCCGCTGGATTTCGAGGCGAGGAAGCAGGGATTTAATATTCTCGCCAGAGCTCACGATGTTTTCGTTTTTCCTGAGACTGGCTTGGTGACGAGCGTAAAGAAAATCCAAGAGAAGCCCGACGAGATCAAGCGCGTCATTCGAGCGGGCATTAAAGCCAACCACTATATTCGCAGCAATCGCGACGGCACGATTCAGTTCTTGACCGAGTGGCTCAAGCTCAACCGCGAGAGCGCTACTGCTACGTACGACAGCGTAGTTAAGGTCTATGAT
>JAHKKJ010000695.1 GCA_020027655.1 Deltaproteobacteria bacterium
TGATCGGCGATCATCAGGTGCGCAATTGGGGAACGGTGGGCGGCGCGTTGGCTGAGGCGGATCCCGCGGGAGATTGGGGTGCGGTTATTTTGGCCTTGAAGGCACGGATCCGGTGCGCGAGCTCGCGCGGCGAGCGCTGGCTCGCCGCCGCCGATTTTTTTGCGGACGCCTACACGACGCAACTTGCAACCGACGAACTGATCACGGAGATAGTCTTTCGTGCTCCCAAGCGATCGTCGGCGGGCGCCTATTTGAAACTTGAGCGGCGCGCCGGCGACTTCGCGGTGGTGAGCGTCGGTGTCCAGCTTTCGCTGACGGAAGCCGGTCTGTGTGAAGAGGCGAGTATCGCGCTCGCGGCTGCGGGACTGACGCCGATATACGCCGAGGAGGCCGCTTCGTTTCTGGCCGGCAAAGAGTTGCGTTCCGATGTCATTGATGAAGCGGCCCGGCGGGTGGCTGCGGCCACGCAACCACTGTCGGATATTCGCGGCTCGGAGGACTACAAGCGGGCCGCCGCCCAGGCGCTCTTTAAGCAAGCCGTCGAGGTTGCGGTACGGCGCTCGCGCGGCGTGACGGTGGAGGCCGCTCATGGCCGCTAAGAGACGAATTCGTGTGACCATCAATGGGCAGATTTACGAGCATGAAGTAGAACCGCGGCTTTTGCTGATCGACTATTTGCGCGATGTCGCCGGCCTTCTCGGTACCCACTACGGTTGCGACACCACCAGCTGCGGCGCCTGCACGATCATCGTCGATGGCCGCAGCGCCAAGTCATGCACGCGCTTCGCCGTGCAAGCGGATGGCCAAGAGATCCTCACCGTCGAAGGATTGGCTTGCGACGGCCGGCTCCATCCGATTCAAGAAGCGTTCTGGGAACATCACGCTTTGCAGTGCGGTTTTTGCACTTCGGGCATGCTGATGTCGGCGTATTTTCTGCTGTCGAAGAATCCGAATCCGACCGACGCGGACATCAAGCAGGGGCTTGCCGGCAATCTCTGCCGCTGCACCGGTTACTTGCCCATCGTCGCAGCGGTGAGAAGCGCCGCGGAGAAACTAACAACGAAAGGACGGAAACCGTGAGCGCAGGGCCGAATGCGGGAAAACTGGTCGGGACGCCGATGCGCCGCAAAGAAGACCCGGAAATTCTCCTGGGGCAAGCGCGCTACACGCAGGATGTGTCGCTGCCCGGAATGCTTCACGCGGCTATTTTGCGCAGCACCAGCGCCCACGGGCGCATTGACGGCGTGAACGTGGAACGCGCTCTGGCGTTGCCCGGAGTCGTGGCCGCCTACACCGGCGCGCAACTGAAGGAAGTCCCGTATCTGAATCCGATGGCACCGTTCCCGTTTCAGAGCCGCGATCCGTTTCAGAAGGGCAATCCGACAATAAAATTCTTCGATCACTACTGTCTCGCGACCGATAAAGTCCGTTTCGTCGGCGAGCCGGTGGCGGTGGTGGTTGCCACCGACCGTTACATCGCCGAGGATGGGCTCGATTTGATCGAAACCGACTACGAGGAACTGCCCGCGCTGGTGGATACCGATCGAGCGCAGGCCGCCGGCGCGCCCTTGATCTACGAGGACTGGGGCGACAACGTCATGCTCAAGTTTCGCGTTTCGGGCGGCGATGTCGAGCAGGCTTTCCGCGACGCCGATGTTGTCATCAAAGAAGAGATCCACAGCGGACGCTTCACCGGGACACCGATCGAAACTCGGGCCGTGGTCGCAAGCTTTGAGGCGACGACCAAAAACTTGACCGTTTGGGACACAACTCAAATCCCTCATCCGATCAGCACGTTGATCGAAAATACGATCGCGCTGCCGGAGCTCAAGGTGCGGGTCATGGCGCCGCGCATCGGCGGGGGCTATGGGCAGAAGTGGTCATTCTATCCCGAAGAGGTGTTGATCTCGCTGCTCGCGATTCTGATCCGCCGGCCGGTCAAGTGGGTAGAGACGCGGCGCGAACATATGGTCGGCACCATCCACGCGCGCGAGCAGATTCACCGCATTGAAGCAGCCGTGCGCAAGGACGGAACCATCCTCGGGATCAAAGATCACATCTTCGCCAACATTGGTGCCGCCTATCCCACCGGCGGGCTTGCGTCCATCGTCACCACCGGCATGTTCGTGGCCGGCGCCTACAAAATTCAAAACTATACCGGCGAAGTGACCGGCGTGGTCACGAATAAGACGCCCTATGGCGCCCATCGCGGCTTCGGCAAGTCGGAGGCCTGCTTCGTCATCGAGCGGTTGATCGACATTATCGCCGAGCATTTAAGCTTAGACCCGCCCGACGTGCGGCTGAAAAACTTCATTCCCCCGGACGACTTTCCTTACGTGTCGGTCACCGGCCCGCGCTACGACAGTGGCCAGTATGGCCGGGCGTTAACCAAAGCCATGGAGCTGGCAGAGTATTCCCGGTGGCGCGCGGAACAAGCGCGCTATCGCCGTGAAGGAAAATTTCTCGGCATCGGCACTTGCCTCGTGGTGGAACCCTCCAGTTCAACGCGTATGGGGTCGTATAACGCGGGCTACTATAGCGTGCGCATGCGGATGGACCCCAACGGTAACGTCGCTGTCTTTCCCAGCGGCAGCGACGAAGGGCAAGGCCATGCGACCTCGATCTCGCAGTTGGTCGCCGATGAGCTGAGCATCCCTTTCGACGATATCATGGTCCTGGAAGGGGACAGCCTTGCCTGTCCCTACGGTTCGGGTTCGTATTCAAGCCGCTTTTCGGTCGTCGGCACCACCGCGGCGACTCTGGCGGCGCGTCAGCTCAAAGAAAAAATCCTTAACGTCGCGTCGGTCATGTTGCAGAAGCACGCAAACTTACTCGAGCTGGCTGATGGATTTGTGTTCGTTCGTGAGAATCAGAAGGAAAGAGTTGCGCTTAAGGAAGTTTCGCGGACGGCCTACTTCAGTATCTTCCGCTTGCCGGAAGGGATGGAGCCCGGGCTGGAGATCATCTATCACTATCGTGACCCCAATATCGAATTTCACGCCGACGAGCGCGGGCGGGTGGCGATGTTCAGCAGTTTCCCCTACGACGCCGAAGTGGCGGTGGTGGAGATCAATCCTGAAACCGGTACGTTGAAAATCCTCAAG
>JAHKKJ010000154.1 GCA_020027655.1 Deltaproteobacteria bacterium
AAAGCCAAGCTCGCGGATCCATGCGCTAAGAACGAAAGTGATGAACAATCCTTTTTGTACCGGCACCTGACCGCCGATGCCCTGTGCTTGTCGTGGGTCATAATCGGCCTGGACCGCGCAGATAACGGCGAAAGGATAGATGTTATCCCCCTGACCCTTCCCCTCTCCCCCGGTGGGGAGAGGGGAGAGAGCGGTTAGTCGCGCAATCCCTATCAGGTCGGTTCCCAGGTAGCGCGCCAGCTCCTTGACGTGGCTGGAACTTATATCAGGCGTGTGGAGTTCTGCCTTGGTCGGAAAGACGTTGCCCTCGGGAGCACTGCGGATCATCTCCGTGACCGTATTGGCCAAGTCTGCCGGAGGCGTGTTGATGAAAAAATCCCAGTAGGGATCGTCCTTGCGAGAGTCTTTCCCGAGCCCGGGAATCTTGAACGGACCAAGTCGCAAGGCTACTACGGGTCCCGCTTGACGAATCGGTTGGTGTTCTCTTTCAGCGGTGAGTAGTAACCTACGTTCCCGACCACCGCTTGCGAGTGGCCCTTGCCTTCATGCGATGCGGTGCAACCGGCGACGGTACAGGCTTGGTCCCCCGGTTTGATGCCGGAGTCGTAACTCAGCCAGCGCACCCGGCTAGTACGCGCCACTCCCCAGAAGCGATCATCGATCCACTTGAGAGCGCGCACCAACGCGGGCCGGGCGGGAATAGGGCAAGTATGTAGAGTCCAGACCGTCAGGTTATGCCACCAGGCGTTGGGTTTGGTGAACGGGCAGACAGCGGCACAGGTAAGACAGCTCCCCCACTGATCGTGCACATAAGGTCTGAGCTTGTAACAAGTGAGCCAATTGATCTTGTATTTTTCAATTCCGTTAAAGACCACCTTATCGCCAAAGGGGATGCTGTTGGTGGGACAGGTGTTGGCGCATTTGCGGCAAATCTTGCAGAAGTCCTCAACGCCGATGTCAACGGGTTGATCCGATACCAACGGCAGGTCGGTCAGAATCGGATCCGGCATATGGATGCGGGCGCCGTAAGTCTTGTTGATGACGAGCCCGTTTCGGCCCAGCTCGCCGATGCCTCCGGCTACTCCGGCGGCCTGTGGGGTTACCACTCCCCGGAGGGCCGTGTAGCCCAATTCCTTGATGTAGCCTTCGAGGGCTTTCAGGACTAAGACGCCTTTCATTTGCGAAACGTGGTACGCGGAGTCGCCGATGTGATGACGGTGGGCCTGGAGCTTGTTGTAATCCCACGCGGTCGTGGCTTGGATGACATAGGGAAACTTCCGCACCAGCTCCTCTGGAGTCTCCGTCTGGTAAGCGTCCGCCGCCGTGCCGTCTTGGACGTAACGGCTGCCGGCATACAGAAAGGTCGGATGCGCCTTGGCAATGCCGACAACATCGGCTCCCATGTAGTGCGCCACGGCCTTGATGTGTCGCGTCATCGCTGCAGGGTCATCCACAGCAACCCGCTTTGCGTTAACCTTCCCTTTGGTATCGCGATTGATCACCGTAGTGAGGAACTGCCTGCGATCAGCGAAATGATTCGGCGCCGACACGCGGGTGAGCGGATCTTTGGAGACGGTGTTGCGATACCAATTGAAGAGCGGCTTCCCCAGCTCGCCGCGTGCGTTTTTAGGATGGGGCGACTGGTTCATGTCGACGTTGACATGCGGCCCGACGATGCGGACCGATCGCCCAAGGTAAGGTGGCGGTGGGAGGTCCGTTCCCGCCGGGTTAAGCGTGGTACCGTTATTCTCGTTTAGCGGTTTCGTTGTCTTTTCCAGTGTCAAGGCCATAGCGACTTCTCCCTTCCTTCGTTGCAGGCCGTTGAAAGAGCTTCATCTGCTTGATCGTTTACCGGTCGCAGATGGAACTCTTTCAGCACCGTCATTCTATATCTGTCTCACTACACAAAAACCGGCTTCGGTGCAACTGACATATGGCACACCGCCTGCCAGCCACAACTATCGTAGCACAAAACCTGGGTAGCCGCTGCCTTCTCTCGGACAGTGCTCTACGCGTTAGGCAGCGTAGGATTCCAGAGCCACCTCAGCGCAACGCTGATCCTGCTCTTCGGTACCCCCGGCCACAGCGATGGCGCCGACGACGCTGCCGCCCTCGACGATGGGGAGCGCTCCCCCGCCGGGCATGATGCGGCCGCTGCTGGACACTACCAGGCTTTGAAACCATGTCTGTCCCGCGACCCCCGCCAAGTCCTTCGTGGGCTGCTGGAAGCTGGCTGCCGTGTAAGCTTTGTTGAGCGCGATGTCCACCGTAATGGGACGGGCGCGGTCCATTCGGCCCAGCGCGATCATGCGGCCGCTCTGATCAACGACCACCGCTGTGACCGCGATGTCCAACTGCACGGCCTGCGCATGGGCGCTACGCACCATTTGAATTGCTTTTTCCCCAGGGATAGCCATTGTTGTTCGTAACCCTCCTCGGTGTCAAAGTGCAATTCCTAGTGTAGCAGGTAGCGGTATGTAACAGTCAAGCGCTGAGCTCAAGAAGGTGAACGTTGCATCCCGGGAAGGAAGGCTGGAGGTCTGAGCTGTCGTCACTCCTTACTTGACAGTCTCTTTGGCATAGTGATATGAGCCGCTCAGATTACGTAGCAGCCTCCCTCATCTTTGGCGAACATCGCAGTGATGTGAGGCGTGGTGGGATGAAAAGAAGACGCTAGAAGGAGGAAGGAAAAGGGAGCCGATCACTTTGGCAAAGTCTGGCCGTTGGAGTGATCGGCTTTTTGTTTATGTAGGCCATCGGAGGGTTAACAAAAGGACAATCTACAAGGAGGTACGAGCATGCCGTATACGATTAAAAAAGTAGACGTGTGGGCCGGAGAAATCGCCGATCGCCCGGGCGGACTGGCCGACAAATTGAGCGCCTTGAGCGATGCTGGGGCAAATTTCGAGTTTCTCATTTCGCGCCGCGCTCCCGACAAACCCGGCACAGGAGTTGTCTTTCTCGCGCCCATTAAGGGAGCGAAACAGAAGGGCGCTGCCCAGGCGGGTGGTCTCACGACAACCGATAGCCTGCATTCCGTGCGCGTGGAAGGTCCCGACCGGGCGGGACTGGGCACGAAAATGAGCCGCGCGCTTGCCGATGCCGGCATCAATCTTCGCGGTATCTCGGCCGCTGCGCTGGGACGGCGGGCCGTGACGTATATTGCTTTCGACAGCGCTGCGGATGCAGACACCGCTATCCGCGTCTTGAAGAAAGCGCTGAAGTAAACAACGGACCGACGGGGCGGCGCTTGATGCTGCTCAACCACAGTGATCTGGCGCCCTTCGACCCACGCAAATCTCCCCTGGCCCCTCTTTTTCAAAGAGGGGTAGTTACCATGGGGCCGTGAAGAATTGGCAGCTGCGTGTAAGAAATGCCCCCTCCAATATTCCAGTCTTTCACGTTGTAGCGAGGCGCTTGAGCGCACCCTTCGACGATGCTCAGGGCAATCGGCCTATGAGGCTTTTTCAGCAGCCTGCAAGCGCGTCACGGCTCCGCGACATAGCGCGCCATGCGTTCGCGCATGCCCGCATCGGGAAGGGCGCCCACGCCTGCCTGCATGTTGTCCATCAAATGCTGCACCTTGCTCGTCGCCGGGATGGCACAGGTGACGCCTGGATGTGAGATCACAAATTTTAACAAGAACTGCGCCCAGCTAGTGCAGCCGATGTCGTGGGCCCATGGCGGGAGGGGTTTGCCGCGTAATTTGCTGAACAGTCCTCCCGCGGCAAACGGGCGGTTCACTAGGACAGCGATGCGTTTATCGGCGGCGAGCGGCAAGAGCCGGCGTTCGGCATCCCGCTCGACAATGGAGTAATTGAGCTGTACGAAATCGAGATCTTCGGTTTTCAACACGCCGGCGAGCTGATCGTAAGCGCTCGCCGTGTAGTGTGTCACGCCAATGGTGCGAACCTTGCCTTGTTCCTTCCAGCGCCTGAGGGTGTCAAGGTGCGTGCGCCAATCCACTAGATTATGCACCTGCATCAGATCCATGACCTGGGTGCGCAAGCGCCGAAATGATTCTTCCATTTGCCGGATACCGGCATCACGACCGCTGGTCCACACCTTGGTCGCCAGAAACAACTGCTTCTGTACGCCGAGTTCCGCGGCCAGATCGCCGACGACGCTTTCCGAGTTGCCGTACATCGGCGAGGAATCGATGACCTTGCCCTGGAGGCGCACGAATTCACGCAACACTGCTTTGAGCGGCTCTCGCGCAGACTGCCCCTTGCCAACGTCGAAGGTTTGCCAGGTGCCGAGACCGATGACGGGCAACGACTCTCCGGTGCGCGGAATCGGCCGCTGTATTATTGAAGCTGCCATCGCATTACCTCCCGTGAACGCGAGCGCGCCGGCGCCCAGCGCCAGGCGCAGCAGCTCGCGGCGTGAAATGGGCTGCGGCTGTGACGGAGCCGATTTTGTCATTTCGATTAGGCGTCTGACACTTGGTTACGTGTGCGCTCGAAACGCTGGCGAAGCCAGACGGGCAAGGTCAGTCAAAGAGTTAAGCAAATTCATGATCCTTGGCAAGGGGGAAAGCAGCCATCCTATACACAACTCTAGCGTGCGCTACTCGGGAGGATTCTCTCTGAGATAAAGCGGCGTCGCGGTGGGAGTCAAAAATATGGCCGGCGAAGCGCCCGATTGACCGACCCTAGAAAAGAAAGTTTCCATTACATTTTCGATGGAAAGAATTCCTGCTGTGTTCTTGTTTCCGTTCACGACGACGCCCACCAGCAACCCGGTCGCGTCGACAACGGCGCCGCCGCTCATGTGGTTTTCGACGCGCATTCCCCATTGCGTATCGGGTGAAATGCCCTCTTTCTCCAAGTATGCCGGCGCATAGAGCGGATAATCCGCAGCAAAGTATCCGCGATTATTCTCGTCTTCCAAATTCAAGAACCCATAGGCGATCTCTAAATCTCGATCTCGCGGATAACCGGCAATGAAGACTCTTTTGGGGGGCAACAAAGGCCTCAATTCAAAGTCTGCTCGAGGGTTGCTGAGACTGATGGCGCCTTGTTTGAAATCCGCCAGTTGCCAATAAGAGAAGCGTATCCCGGGCTGTGCCTTCAGCTTGCCGATGACGAAGTCTCTTTGCTTGATGATTTCATCAGGGGTGTGAAAGCTTTTGCCGTTAGTTGAGTCCGTTTCCCTCAGATGAGAGATAATCTGTATTTCAAATTCCCGATCACTATTTAAGGCTTTGTAACGCAGTCGGGGTTGCGCAGTGGAGCAATCGACGGTCTCGGAGAAGCGATTCACTTCCCTTTGACGAAGCAGGCAGTACTTCATCACATGGTAGGCGGTAACGAAGAGGCCGTCGGGAGAGATCAGAAATCCGGAGCCCAAGTTGGCCTGTTTCCAATTCCCTTCGCCATCTTGATATTCCAGGATGATTTGCAAGCTTTTCGATTTTACCTCGGCCCAGGTAAACTTGACCCCCTCAGCCGATAGCTGTTCAGCTTTGGCGAGATAGTTACCTAAGGCGGAGGAAGGGAAGGAAAGCCAAAGGAGCACGAATAAAGTAAGTACCTGCACTGTTGCTTGCAGGTAACTTACCCTTTACCGCAAACAAATGCAAAATCGCTTGGCGACGCGTAGGCAAAGCTACACGTCACTCGTGCAACCGAGCAAAATTAGTACAACCTCCGTGAGGTACGGGAAGTAAATCTATTGATTACTCCCCGTACCTCCGTTAATGCCCAACAGCGCGGAATTCTATTTCGTTCGTTTTACTCCACGCCTCCTTACCTTTTGGGCATAGGACTATCTTTCGGTATAGAGCTGCCTGGTGCGCGCTGCGGAGTAGAACCTTTTTCCAGGCTCACACCGAGTTTATCCGCGGTCTGGGAGTCCAAAATTCCCGTGACCGGTAGTTTATTGGCTTTTTGAAAATCACGTAGCGCTTGCTGCGTCTTACCGTCCAATACGCCGTCTATTGGACCGGGGTTTAGTCCCTTCGCCTTCAGGGCTTCTTTTGCTTTTTTGATGTCGTCAGCAGTAACGCCAGCCATTCCCTGGTCGCCGGCGTCTGGACGCTGTACCCTTTCAGGGACGGTGCCCGGTTGTCCCGGCATTGGATCCGTTTGCCCAGGAACACCTGGTGCCGTTTGCCCCGGGATCGTTGGTTGCGTTTGTCGCGGAGTACTTGGTCCGGGTCGCTCACCTGGAGCACCTTGAGCCAAGATGGATTGCGCTCCTAAGCCGACGCTGCCGGACAAGATAACCGCTGTTAGAATTTGTTTTTTTCTTTTCATGAACTATTGCCTCCCTTCTGTTTTCTGATTTCTAAATATTCCCCGACACCTCCCTTTACGTTACTGTAAATTCGCAAGGGGTATGCCAGCGTGTGATTCTGGTGATTTTGCAGAGAGCGATGTATGAAAATGCCTCCAAAGGAGCAAGCAGGAGGAGAGATATTCCCCGACAGTAAGTTCCTTTACTCGTCTAATTGAAAAAGCATCTGTGTTGGCGAAAAGAATGATTTTTTTCTGTACGGGTTTTGCTCTACTTGACGGCTTCATCAACCTGACCTATTTTCAAATTCGTAAAACACGTTATTCGAAAGCTGCCAGATTCTTGTGCCGGTAATATCTGAAGAGCCTTCGAGGGCACTTCGGAGTTTCGATGACTTGAGTCTTAGCAGCAAAAAGAAGATACGATGCGCACAGCTCAAACCCAAATTCTTTCACGGCTAATGTTCGCAGCTTTCCTGAGCGCTGCTCTTTTTCCTCGAGCGCTCGATGCTCAAACAGAAAAAATCAGGATCGCTTATTCGAGCCGCAGCAACACGATTACGCCGCTCTACATTGCCGCAGACAAAGGTTTCTTTCGCGAAGAAGGCTTGGAAGTAGAGCTCATTCAGGTCAGTCCGCGGCTTGGGGCGTTGGCGGTCATGAATGGAGATGTCTCTTTTACGACCTCCTTTGTCAGCACCTTTCGCGGCATTCTGCAGGGACTTCCCTTGAAAGTGATTTTGATTGCTCTCAAAAAGGGAATGTATTTCTTGGTTGTGCGTCCGGAAATCAAAGACATCCAGGATCTGAAAGGCAAGAAACTCGGCGTGGCGACGGTGCGAGGAACGGACCAACTGGTCGCTGAGGAGCTGCTTCGCTCCAAAGGATTCAATCCGGCCCTTGTGCAACAACTCGTTATCGGAGAAACGCCGTTAAGGGCACAAGCGCTCGCATCCGGAGCGGTTCAAGCCGTGTCGATATCGCCGCCCTACGACCTTATGCTGCAGCAGATGGGTTACAAAGTATTGGCCGGACCGCCGGAGGTAGGCATGCCCGCTTCGGGTTTGTTCACCTCGGATCGTTTGCTGAAGGAAAATCCTCAAATGGTGAAACGGACCTTGCGCGCGTTGATCAAGGCCAACCGGTTCATCGCCGACAATCGCCAGGAGACGATCGCCGTGATGTTAAAGTGGTTGCCGCAAACAGCGGATGTCGCCGCTCGGTCCTACGATCTCGAGCTCAAAGGCATCACCCCGAATGGACAAATGACCGACGCCGAGATGGAGAGCCTGATTGAAAGGTTGGGCGAGAAGAGGAGACCCTTAGACGAAGTGAGAGATTTTTCCCCGGTGCG
>JAHKKJ010000696.1 GCA_020027655.1 Deltaproteobacteria bacterium
GGCGACAAAATTCGAATCGTCCGTGGCCAAGAAGATCGCCGCGCCGACCAGGTCTTCGGGTTTACCCAGCCGTCCCAAGGGAATACGCCGCAGGCGCTCTCCCGCTTCCTCGGCAGTTCCGGAAAAATTATCCATCGGTCCGCAGACGAGAGAGTTCACGTTGACGCCATAGTATCCCAGGGCTTGGGCAATGGCGCGGGTCATGGACTCGATGCTCGAATAGGCCGCGCTGTTTCCCGTCGATTCGCCTGATGCGATCCGCGCATCGGTGGTCGAAAGATTGATGATCTTGCCGGAGCGCTGTCCGGTCATCTGCCGCCCGACAGCCTGGCATGTAAGAAAGTAGGCTTTGGGCCCGCGATTGATGCACTCATTGAATGTTTCTTCGGTAAAATTCAAGAAATCACTTTCGAAAGTTAGAGCCGAACAGTTGAGCAACACGTCGATGCGCCCGAATTCCGTAACGGCGCGTCTGACGACTTCCTCGACCTGAGATTTTTTCGTGATATCGAACTGCAGCGCCAGAGCGAGCCGGCCGAGAGATCGAACTTCGGCGGCGATCTGTTCTGCTTGACTGCCGTCTACATCGACGACGACGCAATTTGCACCTTCGCGGGCGAATTCCATGGCGATTGCACGGGTGCAGGGGTGCTGCGCGCTGGTTATTAAGGCGATTTTATCTCTTAGTCTCATCCAACGATCTCCAGCGGACCGAGGCACCAGTCTCTAACAAATGGTGAATCTGCCTGTCAAATCAAGGGCCCCTAAGCGGCACGGCAGTGAACGTCATTTGTCGAGTAATCGTTTCATGCGCTCGACGACATCAGCGGGCTGCGCCATGACTTCGCGGGCCAGTGCTTCTAGCTCCTCACCGCCGACGGGATCGATGTCCAATTTCCGTTCTCTGGCTTGGGCTTGAAAATCCGGGTCCGTCAACGTTTTTTTGAAAGCCCCCTGAAGAATTTTCGCGCGGTCCGGCGGCAGACCCGGTGAGCTGACGTAGGGGCGGCCGAACGCCCCGACCGCAAGTATGACCGTTGCGAGGCGTTTTCCTGCCTCGGTTGTCTTGTATTCATTCATGAGCTCCCAGATGGTCGGAACATCAGGCAACTTCGGGTCGCGCTTTCTCCCGGTTTGTATCAACACGCGGACAAAACCATTCTTGGACCAGCCGATAAGCGGTTCGCGTCCGAACAGAGTTTCCAAAGAGATGCCGCGGCATTGGATCTCTCCTCGCTCTACGGCCAAGTCGACCTCAGGACCATCCTTGTAGCCGGTGAGCGTATTAAACTTCGCTCCCAGGGTTTCTTCCAAGAGGTTTCCAACGTAGTAGCCTGTCGAAGCTGTCCCGGTGGCGCCGCACTTGGGCGGAACGGCGGCTTTACGCACGTCGTCAAGCGATTTGTAAGGAGTGTCAGCGCGGATGTAGATGATCTGTTCGACCTGGGTCGGAGTACCAAGCCAAGTAAACTTTGGCCAATCAAACTGAACTTCTTTTCTCCCCACCAGCTGATCGAAATAGAGCCCCGCTCGAATGCCTCCCAGGGTTAGTCCATCGGGCTTGGCGACTTTGTAAACGTAATTGGCCGCAATCATCGCACCGGCGCCGGGCATATTCTGCACGATGATACTTGGATTGCCGGGAATATACTTGACCAGATATTGGGCGATCAACCTCGTCCACGCATCATCGACGCTACCCGCGCCGTAGCCGGCGATGATTCTCACGGTTTTGTCTTGATAGAACGGCGCTTGGGCCAGCCCGTCGACCGGTGAAAGAAAGACGAGAGCGAGCCATAAGAAGATTCTGTTCATAGGACCCTCCCCATGCGTGCTTCGTTCGCGCCGATCATACCCAGTTTGCCACGAGGCATACAAGAGAGAACGCCATTTAAGCGGAGCAAAGCTATTCCCATCCATGCGAGTCGCTTTAAAATGATTGACAGCTCGTACCCGTCTTGATATCCCGCCTTTGGAGGATAGACATGGCTCAACAGGAAATTGCATTGATTGTGGGTGCCGGTCCTGGGCTCAGCGCGTCGCTTGGAAGACTGTTTAACAAAGAAGGCATGAATATTGCGTTGGCCGCGCGCGAGACGAAGAAACTGGACGGCTTGGTCAAGGAGATCGACGGTCGCGCCTATGCCTGCGATGCGAGCATCCCAAAGGATGTAGAAAACTTATTCGACTCGGTTAGCAAAGACATTGGCGACCCCAATCTGGTTGTCTATAACGCGAGCGGCCGGGTGCGCGGTCCGATCACCGAATTGGATCCCGAAGCAGTGCGCAAAACGATCATGATTACATGTTACGGCGGATTCCTCGTCGGACAGGCTGCTGCGAAACGGATGCTCAAAGCCGGGAGTGGAACGATACTGTTCACCGGAGCCTCCGCGAGCGTCAAAGGATATGCAAACTCCGCGGCCTTTGCCATGGGCAAATTGGGTTTGACCGGACTGGTCCAAAGCATGGCGCGCGAGCTGCAGCCACAGAATATCCATGTCGCCCAGGTGGTGATCGACGGCGGCATATGCGACCCGGCTCGCCCGGAGCGCGCCACGTCGCGCGGTCCCGATGGCTGCCTCGACCCCGACGCGATTGCGCAAACTTATCTCCAACTTCACCGCCAACAGCGCAGTACCTGGGCATCTCACATTGAATTGCGTCCATGGTCGGAAAAATTCTAGCCTGAGAAATTCCGGCAAGATAATACTTTTTCCCATCGTCTCTCCGGGCTCGCCCCTGGATCTACAGAGTGTCGTCGTATTTCCTCCGATCATGAATGATCCGGTCTAGGAGAATGAAAATCGACTCGCTGCCGCTGTGCGCTGTTACCTGTGGCAAGGTTGCTGACTCCGGCGCGTCGGTTTGACTCACCATTCAACGTGACGTAGTTTCGCTCCAGGAACCCGGGAATGTATCCACGAGCTTTCGAATATTTTGCTGTAGGTACCGTCAGGGAAGCGTCGGAGTTGCTCGCACACTACGCCGACGAGGCGCGAGTCCTTGCCGGCGGCCAGAGCTTGATTCCTTTGATGAAGCTGCGCTTGGCCAACCCCAGCCACATCATCGATATAGGGAATATTCTTGGTCTGGA
>JAHKKJ010000697.1 GCA_020027655.1 Deltaproteobacteria bacterium
TAAAGAGCCGTGACCTTTTGTAACTTGGCCGGCGGCAGGCTTTGAGCAAATATCGAAACCGGGCTCAGTGACAGCAGCGCCGCTATGAGAGCGATGATCTCCCCGCCGCGAAATCGAAAAGCTCTTGGCGCTGCTAGCCTGAGCAGCCCATGCGGAATTAGCCGAACTTCGTTGCTCATACCACCCCCTGTTCCAAGTCCGGCAGCTCTCGCCAGGAACCATTCGCCGGCAAAACACCCTTAACGGCTCTCAGCCGAGAGAAGTCGTTGAGTTTCGGATCTGTGACTATGTGCGGCGGCTCCCGTCCCTCCTGCACACTCCTTGCCGCTCGCAGCAGAACCTTGCGCAAAGCAATTATCGTTTTGTCACTGTACCCAAGGTGTTCTTGGGTTCGATCATAGATCGGCCCCATGCTTTCCGTCGCGCAGCCATCCTGCTCAGCGGGGATGACCGCCTTGATACCCGAATAGCTGCGGCTTTTTTGGTGTTCACGGTCCTGGAGATAATTATTGCCCGCATTACGAATTCGCCGATAGCCTGCATCGACCCAGCTTCGCGCACTCGCTCTTTCTTCTGCGGAGAACGGCATATCACGCATGGTCAAGATATAAAACCACGTGCTTGTATCATCGATGGGAATCCAAAAGCGAAAGGCCCGGCTGTCATTCTCTTCAAACTTTGCGGTGGCAGGACCGGGAACGATACTGAATGCGGGCATGATAAAGGGGCTGATCCGAACGTAGCTCTTGTCCGGCCCCAATTGTCTTATGGAGATCGCTCTCATGCCGTAGTCGCTCTCCTCGGCCTCTAATGTAGGTGCCCCATCGCGATTGAGTCGCGCAAGATCCGCCAAGTTGTTGCAATGCAGGAAGGTCGTGTGGGATGAATCGAAATCGCCTTCTATTCCTTGAAGGTAGTTGCACTGCAGATAAGACTTGACGACATGCATTCGATCATCGGGAAGGCTCACCCATTCGTACGCCGGAAACAGCGGCATCTTCTCCTGCGGCCCCATATAGGTGAAGACAATGCCCGCCACTTCTCTGCAAGGGTAAGCCGTGTGACGAAGCTTTCTCTTGAAGTCGCTATCGGCGGGCTCGGCGGGCGTGTCCAAGACATTACCTTCGACGTCATATTTCCAGCCATGATAGATGCACCTTAAACCGCACTCTTCATTCCGCCCATAGAAGAGCGAGGTGCCCCGGTGAGAACAGTGCTCGTCCAGCAGACCGACTTTGCCATTGCTATCACGAAAGCCGACGAGATCTTCGCCCAAAAGCCTCACCCGCACCGGCGGGCAATCCGGCATCAGAATTTCCTCCGACAACAACGCAGGGAGCCAGTAACGCCGCATCAAGTTTCCCATCGCTGTGCTGGGACCGACGCGAGTTAGAAGTTCATTCTCCTCTCGGGAAAACATGGTCATTCTCCTTTGACCGACGGTTTCGAGTCTCGAGTCTCGGGTTTCGAGTCGGACGTGCTGAAGTTAGATGAAGCCACCGTGGTAGGTCAAGCGGAAACTCGTAGGGGCAGGCCCCTATGCTTGCCCTGGAAAACCACGGGCGGTTGCCTCCTACATCGATCCAAACGTATTGGAACCCGGTTCCTTGACAGGGCAACGTCAAAATCGCTTTGAGCAGATCAAAAATCCCTCTAAATCTCCCTTTACAAAGGGAGACTTTTTATTCCCCCCTTTGAAAAAGGGGGGAAGGGGGGATTTTTGGAAAACCGCCAGTGGGGAATTCAATTCAGTAAAGTGAAACTGACTTTGACGAGACCCTGGGTTCCTTGAAGCATGGGTTGGATCTGGATTATAAGATTAACAAAGAATGATAATCTAATTTATATTTCATTAGGAGGAATATAATGTCCAGCCAACTCGCAATCAGAATAATCGATGGCGACGGCCACATCATGGAAGACAATGCGGGAATCATCGCCCACATGGATCCCCCTTATCGCGAGATCGCGCAGCGAAAAGGTGTGATCTTTCCCCCGCTGGATCATCTCCATGCCGGGCGCGCCGTTGAGACGCCGCCCCAGCGCGACCAGCGCCCCGCCGTAGGGCCCAAGGGCTGGCTCGATTTTCTCGACGACGTCGGCATCGAATGGACCGTGCTTTATCCAACCACCGCTCTCGCCTACGGCAAGATCGTCAGCCTCGACTACGCAGTGGCGGTTTCGCGCGCATATAACGATTGGCTCTATGAGACCTACGTAAAGTTCAACCCGCGTTTCAAGGGGATGGCGCTCATTCCGATGCAGGACCCGGAAGAAGCTGCCAAGGAGCTTAGGCGCGCCGTGACCGAACTTCGCATGCTCGGCGCCATGATGCCTTCCAATGGCTTGCCGTCCCCCCTGGGTGCGAAGATGTACTGGCCGGTTTATGCCGAGGCCGATCGGCTCGGCTGCTGCTTGGCCGTCCATGGCGGGGCGCACGACCGCTTCGGCATGGATCATATGAACATGTACGTGCCCGTGCACGCCCTGGGCCATCCCTGGGGCCTGACGATCAACTGCGCGGACATCGTTTACAACGGCATCTTCGACCGCTTCCCACGCGTCCGCATCGCCTTCCTGGAAGGTGGGGTTGCCTGGCTGCTGCTGTTGCTTGAACGTTTGCATGCGTCCCACGAGACTCACTTCCAATACATTCCTCCCGATGAGTTCGGAGTGCGCGAAGGCGAGGATCCGAGCAGATACATCAAAAAACAGATCAAAGACGGCCGCTTCTTTCTCGGCGTCGAGACGGAAGAGTTGACCATGCCTTTCGCGATCAAGGTGGTGGGTAACCAGCCGTTCCTTTATTCCTCCGACTTTCCTCACGAGGTCACCAACGAGAGTTGTAAGCACGATCTCGGCGAGCTGATGGAGAGCAACGAAATTACCGCGGACGACAAGGGCGCGCTGCTGTACCGCAACGCCGAGCGCTTCTACAAATTACCACTGTGAGGCATAGGCGTAAGCCAACTGGGATAAACTTGATTAGCCTTCACGATTTATTAGCATCCATAGTTCTCTCTCCCCTTGCGGGAGAGAGCTAGAGGGGTAGATTTTTTCACCCTCGCCCTTCCCTCTCCCGTCGAGACCCGTCG
>JAHKKJ010000698.1 GCA_020027655.1 Deltaproteobacteria bacterium
ACCAAAGAAATGATCTGGTCGTTTGGCGAAGTCCTCGAGTATCTCTCTCGCGATTTTAGTTTTGTTTCGGGCGACGTCATCGCCGGCGGTACTTCAGCAGGAACCGCCGCGGACACGTCGCGCCGAAAAACGGAGAGTGCGCAGTCGCAGAATCTTTTCCTCAAGATCGGCGACGTGGTGGAACTCTCGTCGCCGCAGATCGGCAAGCTGGCCAATCGCATCGTTGCGGCGTGACCCCCTCACCCTTCCCTCTCCCCCGACGACGGGGGAGAGGGAAGGGTGAGGGGGTTTTCCATATGTCAATTATCGCGAGGTTACAATGATTCAGAAGTGTAACGGCGGTCGCTTCGTCGGATTGTTCATTTTCGGTATGGCAGTTCTAGCCGTCGTCTTCGCTTCTCCCGCGCTCGCGCAAGAAGGTAGAAACAAAGTAAGAATTTCATATCCCAGTACATCCATCGCCAACCTCGCCCTCTTTGCTGCGCAGCAGTGGAACATCTTCGAGCAAAACGGGCTTGAGGTAGAAAGCATTCAAATGAGATCTCAGGCGGCCAATGCCGCCTCGGCTAGCGGCGATATTCACTACGTTGCCGGGGTGGGCCCCAACTCGGTCGCCGCCACTCTACGCGGCTTGCCGTCCAAGGCCGTTTGGTTCGCCTCCGAGCGACTCGTCTATTCGATCGTCGCGCGGCCGGAGTTCAAGTCGCTGAAAGAGCTGCGCGGCAAGCGGATCGCGGTCACCGGGTTGGGAGGAACCTCCGAAGTTGTACTGCGAATCGGTTTGGAAGCCGCCGGTGAAAACCCGAAGGATTTCGTCATCATCGGGCTGGGTGCTGCGCAGTTGATGAGTGGCCTGGAAAGCGGCAGCATAGAGGCGGCAAACTTTAACCCGCCCTTTCTATACTTCGCGAAGAGAAAAGGGTTTCGCGAGCTTCTCGACGTCGGCGCGCATGCTCAGATGCCGCTGGGCGGTCTCACGGCTTCCAACGCTTCCATTCAAAATCGCGCCGCGGAGTTGAAGCGGATCATCCGCTCCATGCAAATCGCGCGGCGGATGCTCCTTCAGGCGAAAGAAAAGAGCGTCGATTTTATCATGCGCGGGATCAAGGTGGACCGGCAGACGGCGGAAGACAGTTATGAGGATTATCGAAGGACGTCTAGTGGTAGCGGCGTGCCCACTCGCGAGGGTATGGAACAGATCGTCAAGTCGCTCCAGATGTTGGGCCAGTTCACCGGCAAAAAAGTTGCCTTCGAAGAAGTGGCTGATGCGCGGATCGCCAGAGAAGTCGCCAGGGAGCTGGGTTACAAAGTGGACTAGGGCAGGCTGCTGAAAAAGCCTCATATGCTTCGTTGCACTCGACCGATTTCGCGTCAACGTACAAGAGTACGCCTCCACTCATCGATCTTCGCGCGCCTCGCCTCTGAGTCTTTTTGAGCAGCCTGCAGATCACGAGATAAGGTTCCACCAGTGTTGTTGGTCCAGGGTCGCGTAGCAAGAAAGGAGATCGATGATGGCAAACAAGATTAGGCTAGCGTTCGCGGGCGGTGATTACGAAATCATCCGTGCCCTGAAAGAAGGTTCCGTCGAGGCGGATGGTATCGAGCTTGTCGTGTTGACGGCCCACGGGCCGCGCGAGCGGCATTGGCGCATGGCTCGAAATCTCGAGTACGATGTCTGTGAATTCAACGTCGGCGCCTATTTCATGGCGCGCGCCCGGAACGTAGCCATTACGGCGATTCCGGTCTTCCTCCACCGCAGATTTCGTCACGGTTTTGCTTTCGTCAACGTGAAATCCGGCATCAAGACGCCGAAGGACTTGATCGGCAAAAGGGTGGGCGGCACAAATTTCCAACCGGCGGGCAACATCTGGCTGCGGGGAATCTTAGAGGAGCACTACGGCGTTCCGCACAAGTCAATAACGTGGGTTGTCGATCGCAGTGAAGACGTCGAATTCACGCCGCCGCCGGGGTTGAAGATTGAGATGATCCCGCCGGACAAATCGATGGATACCATGCTGGCAGAAGGCGAGATTCCGGCGATGATAAATCCTTATATACCGAGGCCCATCGTCAGCGGCGATGAGCGGGTCACGCGACTGTTTCCCGACTACAAGGAAGTCGAGCGCGAATACTTCCGGCAAACGGGCATCTTTCCCATCATGCATGTGACGGCGATCAAGCAGGAGATCGTCGACAAATATCCCTGGGCAGCGGTGAGCTTGGTCAAGGCTTTCGAGAAGGCCAAGCAAGTCTGCTATCAGCGGGTGGTTAATCCAAGAGTTGTCCCCCTCGCGTGGTTTTCACACCAATGGAATGAAGAGCATAAAGTTCTGGGGCCCGATCCCTGGGTTTACGGTCTCGGCGAGGCGAACAGAAAGAATCTCGGGACCATTATGCGCTACTGTCATCAACAGGGGCTGATCGACAGAGAAAGGTCCCTCGAGGAGCTATTTGTCGACACTGATCCGGGCGACGCTGGAGGCGACGAAGGTCACTATTAGTGTGGTGTCTCAGAAGTTCGTTTAAAAAGTCCAAGCGATGGCAGCAGCTGAAGTCGAACTCAAATCCCCCTTCGTCCCCCTTTTTTCAAAGGGGGAATTGTCTCTGTAGGACTTTTACCCCTCTTTGAAAAAGCATGCCCTGAGCTGAGTCGAAGGGAGGGGGGGAGATTTTCGGACAGAGTGACGCGGGAATTATGTAGCGACCTTCTGGGTGAGGAACTAGACTATATAGTTGGAGTGGTGATGGATTCTACCGAGAAGCCTCTGACGAGCAAGAGCATCATGGCATAATTTCGTGGATGGTTGCCGTCCATCAACATGGAAACGAGTTGCTCTGGAGCGCTGTTTGAGCGTTTCGCAGGGTTCGCGGCTTTGGTTGACAGCGTTGATTTGGACGTGTTAATGGGCCTCGTACTTAACCTAAGAACTTAATTGTTCAATCCGAAGAGGAGAAAAAGTATGCTGAGTTGCTTTTGCAATCCCATTTGCAGGTTAGCGGTAGCAGTCTTGTCGTTCTACTCGGTTGTCTTCACTTTCGCTAGGGTCTCCGCCGCAGATCGACTCACCGGTCTTCATTCGGCTCGATCACGGTCA
>JAHKKJ010000007.1 GCA_020027655.1 Deltaproteobacteria bacterium
CAAAATCTCCTGCGAGACAAGCGGCAACAACGTCCCCGAGATGCCCACCAAAATTAACACTTGACAGGAAAATTATAGGATGTCCCTGAGATGCCCACCAAAATGGTTTGCTGCGGAGCAGTTGAAAATCCTTGAGATCCAATCATTTGCTGCAATCGACCCGAGGGATCTCCCGGATTTAGGATGAATGATCAAAGCTGAAAGCGAAAAGAAGAGAAAGCGCCGTGCCCGGGTCTCGTGTTCGTGTTAACTGCCAACTTTGAAATTTCACGCTTTTTAACGGTATGGCCGGTGCCTGACAGGGAAATCTGGAAGGCTGCCCGATCGTAAGGGGCGCAGGAACAAATAGAGACGCGGCTTATTGAAGCCAAGCTGGCGCTAGCGGCTCACGGCTTCGAAAAGATGGAGCTGGCGGGTATGTCCTTCGTCTTCAAAGTGGACGGGATAATTGCCGCTGAAGCAAGCATCGCAAAAACCCCGACTCTGGCCGTTGAAATAAGTGTACATCCCTTCTCGACTGAGATAGGCGAGAGTGTCGGCCTCGATGAAACGGCGGATCTCTTCGACGGAGCTTGACGACGCGATGAGCTCCGAGCGTGTCGGCGTATCGATGCCGTAGTAACACGGGCTGATCGTCGCCGGCGAGCTGATGCGCATGTGCACTTCCTTTGCGCCGGCATCGCGCAGCATCCGGATAATCTTGCGGCTGGTAGTGCCGCGGACGATGGAATCATCCACCACCACCACGCGCTTCCCCTGTAAGACTTCTCGTTGGGCGTTAAGTTTAATCTTGACGCCAAAATGCCGGATCGATTGTTGCGGCTCGATGAACGTCCGGCCCACGTAGTGGTTGCGGATCAACCCAAACTCCAGCGGTATTCCCGACTCTTCGGCAAAACCCATGGCCGCCGGCACCCCGGAGTCCGGCACAGGGGTCACAAGATCCGCGTTCACGGCGCTTTCACGGGCCAGCTGCCGGCCCAGGGCCTTGCGAACTTGATAGACGTTGTGACCGTAGAGATTGCTGTCGGGACGGGAAAAATAAACATACTCGAAGATACATTTAGCTTGCGGCGCGGGAGGAAAAGGCTTGAGGGACTCCATTCCGTTGGCGCTAAACGTGATGATTTCGCCGGGCTCCACTTCGCGCTCATAGGTGGCCTCGATCAGGTCCAGCGCGCAAGTCTCCGACGCGACAACGTAGGCGCCTTCGTTAGGTCCCGAGTTAAACCGTCCGACCACGAGAGGACGGAAACCCATGGGGTCCCGAGCCGCGATCATCCGATCTAAAGTCAAAAACAGCAGCGAATAGGCGCCGCGCGCTCGGCTCAGGGCCTCGACGATGCGACCCATGAGAGTCGACTCTTTCGATGTCGCAATCAAGTGAATGATGACTTCAGTATCGGAGGTGGACTGGAAGATGGAACCCGAGTCCTCCAACTCTTTTCGCAATACCTCAGCGTTGACCAGATTACCGTTATGAGAGATCGCGATGGGTCCTTGAGAATATTCGACGACAAAGGGCTGGGCATTTTTGAGATGACTCTGGCCGGTGGTGGAGTAGCGATTGTGGCCGATAGCCCTCGAGCCCTCTAACCGCTTGATGACATCCTCTCTGAAGACATCGGCGACCAGACCCATCTGCCGATGGGAAATAAGGCCTTTGCCGTCGGAGGAGACAATGCCGCACGATTCCTGGCCGCGGTGCTGGAGCGCATAAAGCCCTAGGTAGACCATGTTGGCCGCTTCGGGATGGCCATAGACTCCCATCACCGCGCATTCTTCGTGAAATTTGTCGAACACTTTCGTAGTCCTATTTGATCCGGCTCGTCAGCCCCGCTGACCAAGTCGCGCGCAGTTCGTCTACCGGCAGCCGCAGCAAAGGCTGAATTACGAAACTTGTGCCTCCCACCGCTCCGATAACTTGCATCGGCACGTGGTGTTCGGCAGCAACTTCCCGCAGTTGCTCCAGATTCTCCTCCGCGACTGATACGACGATCCGCGATTGCGACTCGCTAAAAAGCAAAGCATCTCCACGAATCATTTCACGCATATCAATCCGCACCCCCAGCGGCTTTTCAGGCCCGCTGATGCAGCACTCTGCCAACGCGATAGCGATCCCACCATCCGATATGTCATGAGCCGACCGGAGAATGCCCTTCTCAATGGCTGCGACACAGCAGCTCTGAACCGCCTGTTCCAACCGAAGATCGATCCATGGAGGCGTCCCCTTGACCAACCCATGGACAATTTTTAGGTATTCACTGCCACCCAGTTCTTCGCGCGTACGCCCGAGTAAAACAACCACATCGCCAGCGGCTTTAAACCATGGCGTAACAACCTTAGCCACTTCGGCGACCAAGCCCACCATCCCCACTGTAGGGGTCGGATAGATTGGAACTCCATCAGTTTCATTATAGAAACTAACGTTGCCGCTCACAACGGGGACCTTTAGCGCGATGCAGGCATCTCGCATCCCCTCGATGACCTGGGAGAATTGCCACATCACCTCCGGGTTTTCCGGACTGCCAAAATTAAGGCAGTCCGTCAGGCCGAGCGGTCGAGCACCCACACAAGAAAGATTGCGCGCCGCTTCTGCAACAGCTAAAGCCCCTCCCACGTAGGGATCGAGATAACAGTAGCGACTATTGCCATCGACGGTAAGTGCGAGTCCCTTTTCCGTTCCTTTGAGCCGGATCACTGCAGCATCGGCGCCGGGGGCCACCACCGTATTGCTGCGCACGAAATGATCGTATTGGCGGTAAACCCATTCCTTCGAGGCGATGTTCGGTGACCCGAGCAGAAGCTTTACTGTGGAACCCAAATCCGTTGGTTCCGCAATGTTAGAAAGGTCGAGTTGCTCGAGTTGGTCCTGAAGCTTCGGGCGCTCAACCGGCCGTTGATAGACCGGCGCCTCCTTGGTCAAAGCGCTAATTGGAATACAGGCCACTTCGACGCCGTCAAAAAACGCGCGGAACTGCCGATCGTCGGTAACCCTGCCAATCACGACGGCATCGAGATCCCACTTGTCGAAAATCCGCTTGACTTCATCCTCTGTGCCCTGCTTTGCCACCAAGAGCATTCGCTCTTGCGACTCAGAGAGCAGAATCTCATAAGGCGTCATGCTCTGCTCGCGCAACGGCACGCGAGAAAGATCCAGCTCCACGCCGGTGCCGCCGCGTCCCGCCATTTCCGAAGAGGAACTCGTCAGTCCGGCCGCGCCCATGTCCTGAATGCCGATGATGCAGTCCGTTTCCATCAGTTCCAGACAAGCTTCCAAAAGCAGCTTCTCAGTAAACGGGTCCCCGACCTGAACGGTCGGACGTCGCTGTTCCTTTTCCTCTGAAAATGATTCCGATGCCATGGTCGCGCCATGAATTCCATCGCGGCCGGTCTTGGAACCAACGTAAATCACCGGGTTGCCGACGCCTCGCGCCACGCCGGTGAATATTCGCTTCTTTTTGGCGATACCCAAAGTAAAAGCATTCACCAAGATATTAGCGTCATAGCATTCATCGAAATAAACTTCCCCACCCACGGTTGGAACACCGATGCAATTTCCGTAGCCGCCGATGCCCGCAACAACCCCCGATAGTAAATAGCGGGTGCGCGGATGGTCGATGCTGCCGAAACGAAGCGAGTTCAGAGATGCGATCGGCCGAGCACCCATAGTGAAGACGTCACGGAGAATTCCCCCGACGCCGGTGGCCGCGCCCTGATAGGGCTCGATGAACGAAGGATGATTGTGGCTTTCCATCTTAAAAGCCACGGCCAATCCGTCGCCAATATCGACCACCCCCGCGTTCTCGCCCGGCCCCTGCAGAACATGCGGGCCTTCCGTCGGCAGGCGTTTCAGATAGTGTCGCGAGCTCTTGTAGCTACAGTGCTCCGACCACATGACGGAGAACACGCCGAGTTCCGTATGGTTTGGCTCTCGCCCGAGGAGCTTGACGATCTTTCGGTACTCTTCCGGGGTCAGACCGTGACTGGCGACAACCTCCGGGGTCACAAGCGGTTGATTGAACTGTGCCGCTTTCTCGTCACGCATGGCGATGCTCCCTTTGAGCACACGTCACGGCAATGGACGAAAAGATTTTGCGGCCATCCTCGCTACCGAGGAGCTTGTTACAGGCATCTTCCGGATGAGGCATTAGGCCAAAGACGTTCCGCGTTTCGTTGCACACGCCGGCGATGTTATCCAGGGAGCCATTGGGATTAGCCGACGGCGAAGCCCTCCCTTTTGCATCGACATAACGAAGCAAGATCTGATGGTTCTTGCGCAGCCGCTCCAAGGTTGCCGAATCTGCGTAATAGCAACCCTCGCCGTGTTTGACCGGAGCTTTTAGCAGTTGTCCTTTTTTAGCCTCGCAGGTAAACGGCGTGTCCGTTTCTTCGACCCGGAGCAATACCTGCTGGCAAACAAATTGAAGCCCGGCATTTCGCACTAGCGCACCCGGCAGAAGACCTGATTCACAGAGAATCTGGAAGCCATTGCAGATTCCCAGCACGAGGCCGCCTTGCCGAGCGAACTCGACGACGCCACGCATGATCGGTGAAAAACGCGCCACAGCGCCGCAACGGAGATAGTCGCCGTAAGAAAATCCACCGGGTAGCACCAGGCAGTCGAAATGGCCCACCAGATCATCCTTATGCCAGAGGAACTTAACCTTCTGACCCATGTCCCGCTTCAAAGTATCAAAGACGTCCTGGTCATCGCAGGAGCCCGGAAAAACAATTACGCCCCAACGCATATGATAACTCGCCGAATGTCGATAAGTAGTTCCGGGTTTCGAGTTCCGAGTTTCGAGCTTGAAATTAGAACCTGAAACCTGAAACCCGAAACCTGCTTGCTCAGATCTCCAACGTTGGACGTGGCTACGGTGTACTCTGATCCGTCAAAGCGTTCCATCTTCAATCTCAAACCGATAGTCTTCAATGACCGGATTCGCGAGCAGTTTCTCGCACATCTCGCGGATGCGGGACTCGGCTGCTTCATGGGAACTCGCTTCAACATTGAGTTCGAGATATTTCCCCATCCGGACATCCTGTACCTCACTATAGCCTAAAGTATGCAGCGATCTTTCAATAGCTTTGCCTTGGGGGTCCAAAACTCCGCTTTTCAGAGAGACGAAAATTTTAACCACCATATAATCTACTCTTGTCCGCCGACACGGCTTTATCAACCCTAGTGTCCTGTCCCAGAAATCGGCCACATAATTAACAGCTCATTCGGCTTGAAAATCTCCCCTTCCCCTCTTTTCCAAAGAGGGGTAACGCTATCGGATCTTCAGAAATCAAAAACAGGGTGTAACAAGTTTCCCCCTTTTTAAAAAGGGGGATAGAGGGGGATTTAAGTTCGAGTTCAGCCGCTGCCATCGGTTGGAGTTTTTAAATGAATTTCTGAGACACCGCACTAGTGAAAAACCCGGCGGAAGATAAAATCAATGTTGGTAAGATGATGCTTGACGCCCCAGACTTTCTCGATTTCTTGCGCCGGCAGGTAGCGGCGAATTTCCGCATCCTGAAGCAGTTCCTCTTTTAGTTCACCACCCTCTCGTCCCACTTTCAAGGCGTGACGCTGCACCATACGATAGGCGGTGTCCCGCGGCATTCCTTTATCGACCAACGCGAGCAACACTTTTTCGGAAAAAACCGTGCCGCCACTCTGCTCCAGATTGCGCTTCATATTTTCAGGATAGACACAGAGATTGCCCAATACGTAGGTCATGCGCCGGAGCATGAAGTCGAGCACGATCGTCGCATCCGGCGCAATCACCCGTTCCACCGAAGAGTGACTGATGTCACGCTCATGCCATAGGGAAACGTTCTCCAGTGCAGCCATGGCGTAGCCCCGCATGAGCCGCGCCAAACCCGACACATTCTCGGAAAGGATCGGGTTTCGCTTGTGCGGCATCGCCGAAGAGCCCTTCTGCCCCTCCGTGAACGGCTCCTCCGCTTCTTGAACTTCAGTGCGTTGCAGGTGACGAACCTCAACGGCAAATTTCTCCAGCGAGCTGGCGATCACGGCCAAGGTGGCAAAAAAATAAGCGTGTCGGTCGCGCTGGATAATTTGATTGGAGATCAGCGCCGGCTTGAGCCCGGCCTTTCGACAAACATAGGCCTCCACCTTTGGTGAAATCTGTGCGAACGTACCCACTGCACCCGAAATCTGACCGACCGAGATATCATCCACCGCTCTTTCCAGCCGGGCCAGGTTGCGCGCCATCTCTTGATACCAGAGCGCCAACTTTAAGCCGAAGGTGATCGGCTCGGCGTGCACACCATGGGTGCGGCCGATCATCACGGTCCACTTATACTTGAAGGCCTGGCGCCGCAGCACTTTCATCAGATCCTTCACGTCCTGGAGCAAAATGGCCGAAGCTTCCTTGAACTGAATGGCTAAGGCCGTGTCCATGACGTCGGAAGACGTCATGCCGACATGGAGGAAGCGGGCGTCGTCGCCGACGGATTCCGCCACGCAACTCAGAAACGCAATAATCTCGTGTTTAACTTCGCTCTCGATCTTGCGAACGCGGGCGACGTTGAAGCGAGCCTTTTTTTTAATTCGCGCGACGGCCGCTTTGGGCACTTGTCCCAGCTGAGCCAAGCCCTCAGCGGCAAGAATTTCCACATCGAGCCACTTCTGAAAGCCATTCTCCTCGGACCAGATACGGCCCATCTCCGGCCGTGTGTACCGCGCGATCATGCCTCTAATTAAAACTCTGGATGTTTTAAGGGTTCAAGACTTCATGGGCTCAAGACTTGGAAGCGTGTTTTGTTCTTGCCTTGAACTTTTTGAACTTTGAACGTTGAACCGTGTTATTTTCGTCCGTGTGGCCAAACCCGCCGTCCTGCCGATCCGAGAGAGGTAACTCTTGAACCTCTTGCCACTGCGCCCGAATAATTCGCTGAATGATCATTTGAGCGATGCGTTGGCCGCGCTGAATCACCACCGGCTCGCGGCCGAGATTGATCGCAATCAGCTGAATCTCACCCCGGTAATCGGAATCGATGGTTCCGGGACTGTTAAGCATCGTCAATCCCTGTTTTAAAGCTAAACCGCTGCGCGGACGAATTTGAGCCTCAAAACCCTGCGGCAGTGCAATGGCAACACCGGTAGGGATCAGCGCGCGTTCCATGGGGGCCAACGGGAGTTCACCCTCGAGATCCGCACATAGGTCCATGCCGGCAGATCCCTCTGTCATATAGACCGGGAGCGGGATTTCCTGGGAGCTTGGGCGCACCCGTTTTATCTGAACTCGTATCTCTTCCACCGGCTACCCACGCTGCACGACCCACGACCGGAGAATTTAATAACCCCGCTCTAGATTTTTATCTTGATATTGTCTTTAAAGTCACCCAGCAGAGATAACGCTATTCCCTGCGAGCCAAAAAGCGTGGAGGCGAGATCAACGACCGCGTCACGGGAGACAGCGCGAACCCCGCGGCATATTTCATCCGTGGTGACCGGCTCCCCGAAATAGATTTCATTACGCGCGATATGGCTCATCCATGAGTCCGTGGACTCCAGGCCGAGCATCATGCTGCCCACGAGTTGTCCCTGCGTCCGGCGAATTTCCTCTTCTTTGATATCGCCGGCGGCCAGCTGCTTGAGTTCCTTGAGAATCAGCTCGACGACTTCTTCCACCCACTCCAGGCTGGTGCCCGCATAGACACCCAGATAGCCTACATCCTTATAGGACGATGAGAAGGAATAGACCGAATACGCCTTGCCGCGTTTTTCGCGGATCTCCTGAAATAGCCGAGAACTCATGCCACCGCCGAGCAAAGTATTCAGAATATAGGCCGCGTATCGCAGGGGATGGGTTTGGTGCACCCCGGACACGCCGAGACAAAGATGGGCCTGCTCAAGCGATTTGGTATGTTGAAAAATGCCGCTCCGCATCTCCGGCGCGCCGTCGCCGTCCTGCGAATTTGAGCGGCCGTCGTCGATGGAATCGCTCACAGAACCCAGTCTTTCATTGAACGCCTGAACCAGCTGCTCGTGACGCAAATGGCCGGCGGCTGCAACAACCACACGACGGGGCCGATATCGCGACTTGAAGAAGCTTAAAAAATCCTGCCGTCGAAACGAGTTGACCGTTTCTACACTGCCGCAAATGGGACGAGCCAAGGGATGATCCTTGAAAAAATCAAGGCTGAAGAGATCATGGATGTAATCGTCCGGCGTATCTTCCGCTTGGGAGATCTCCTGAAGGATGACGGACCTTTCGCGTTCGATCTCGTCGCGATCGAAAACCGAATGAAGAAAAATGTCGGTCAATAGATCGATCGCCAGCGGCAGGTCTTCGTCTAGGATCTTGGCGTAATAACAGGTGTGCTCTTTGGCTGTAAAGGCATTGAGAACGCCACCGATCGCGTCCATCTCTTCAGCGATCTGGGCAGCGCTACGCCGCTCGGTGCCCTTAAAGAGCAAATGCTCAATGAAGTGGGAGATCCCGTTTTCGCGCCGCGATTCGTGGCGGGATCCGTTCTCGACCCATATCCCCAAACTTACCGATCGATGATCCGGCATCTCTTGGGAAACAACTCGGATCCCATTATCGAGGACAGCTTTAGCAAACATAGAAAGCTGAGAGGCCTAGGTACTAGGTTCGAGAAGAATCATCTGAACCGGCGCCGGATGGGCCATTGCCTGTTTCCTGCAGCGCCTCTTTTCGACTGAGCCGGATCTTCCCTTGTCTATCGATTTCCAGGACTTTCACCATGACCTCATCGCCCTCTTTCAGCACGTCGCTGACCCGGCGAACCCGCTCGGGTGAAAGTTGTGAAATGTGAACCAAGCCGTCGGTACCAGGAAAGATTTCAACGAAGGCGCCGAAATCGACAATCTTTCGCACCGTTCCCTTGTAGATCTTCCCGATCTCGGCTTCGGCCGCGATCTTTTGTACCATCTCGATGGCTTTTCTCGAAGCCGCCTCATCGCTCGACGCAATGGTCACGGTTCCGTCGTCTTCCACGTCCATTTTTACGCCCGTGGCTTCAATGATACCGCGAATAACCTTGCCACCGGGTCCGATAATTTCACGAATTTTATCGGGCCTGACCTTGAGAGTGGTAATCCGCGGCGCATGGCCCGAGACACTTGCCCGGTGCGATCCCATGGTCTCGGTCATGATACCGAGAATATGCAACCGCCCTTCCCGCGCCTGGTACAACGCCTGCCGCATGATGTCGCGGTTCACACCGCTGATCTTAATATCCATCTGTAGCGAGGTCACGCCGTTCGGCGTACCGGCAACTTTGAAGTCCATGTCGCCGAGGTGATCCTCATCACCCAGAATATCGGAGAGCACTCGCACATGTTCTCCTTCTTTGATCAGACCCATGGCGATCCCCGCCACCGGCGCCGATACCGGCACGCCGGCATCCATCAGGGAAAGCGATCCGCCGCAGACCGTGGCCATCGACGTAGAGCCATTGGACTCCAAAACCTCCGATACGATGCGGACCGTGTAAGGAAAGCTCTCCTCGGGCGGCAATACCGGCAGCAACGCGCGTTCGGCGAGATTGCCATGGCCGATCTCGCGGCGGCTCGGGCCACGAAGAAACTTGACCTCACCGACGCTGAACGGAGGAAAGTTATAATGCAGCATGAACTTTTTATAGTGTTCGCCGATTAAAGCGTCGATCTTCTGTTCGTCCGATGCCGTCCCGAGTGTCGTCACAACCAGCGCCTGGGTCTCCCCGCGGGTAAACAGCGCCGACCCGTGAGTCCGCGGCAGAATTTCGACCTCGCAGGTGATCGGGCGAATATCTTTTAATCCGCGCCCGTCGATGCGGCGCTCTCGCTGAATGATCAGGCCACGGAAACAATTCCGCTTGAGCTCGTCGAATGCCCCTTTAATGTCTTTTTCCTTTTGGGGAAATTCCGCTAGCATCTTTGCGACGACTTCGCCTTTGATTTCGCCGATTTGTTTATAGCGCTCCAATTTCTCTGGAATCTCGATGGCCTGTTGCAGCTTCGACAGTGCCAACTGTTCGACTTGCCGAACAATCGCCTCGTCCAGTTCTGCCAGCGGCACTTGACGCTTGGGCTTACCAATCTCCCGCCGGATCTCTTCCTGGATCTGCAGCAGCGGTTGGATGGCTTCATGGCCGGTAAATAAGGCCTCGAGGATTTCGTCTTCCGGAACCATCCTGGCGCCGCCTTCGACCATGACGATGGCATCGCGGCTGCCCGACAGAAAAATATCCATGTCGCTTTCCAGGAGTTGGCTTTGGGTGGGATTGACGACCCATCGGCCGTCGATTCGGCCTATCCGAACTCCCGCAAGCGGTCCGTTAAATGGAATATCCGAAACGTGGAGGGCAACTGAGGCTCCCAGCATCGCGACCACATCGGGATCGTTCTCACGGTCAGCCGATAAAACCGTCGCGATCACCTGGGTTTCACAGCGAAGCCCTTCCGAAAAGAGCGGCCGGATGGAGCGATCAATGAGTCGACAGGTAAGGATCTCCTTTTCCGACGGGCGGCCCTCACGCTTGAAGAAGCCGCCGGGAATCTTCCCTGCGGCAAAAGTTTTCTCTTGATAATCCACCGTTAACGGGAAGAAATCAGTATCGGTCTTAAGCTCTTTGGCGGCCACTGCCGTTACCAACACCACGGTTTCACCGTAGCGGACCAATGCGGCGCCGTCAGCTTGTTTCGCGACTTTGCCGACTTCGATCGACAAAGGACGGCCGTGAAAATCCAATTCCACTTTCTTAATCATATTAGGTTCCTCTGAGAGGGGATGTGCTTAACGGAGGCGGTACAGGAGGGCGGTTGGTCAGGAATGGCTACTTCCTTATTCCTAGCCGTTGGATCAGGCTCTGATACCTTTCGAAATCGCTTTTCTTGAGATAATCCAGAAGCCTCCTCCTCTGTCCTACTAGCTTCAGGAGGCCCCGACGGGAATGGTGATCCTTGACGTGAATCTTGAAGTGCCCCGTGAGGTGGTCGATACGCTGACTCAATAAGGCGACTTGCACTTCAGGAGAGCCAGTATCCGTCTGATGAACCCTGAACTGCTCGATAACTACTTGCCTATTCGGTTGAGCAATTCCCATGTGATCTCCGCTCTTTCTCTCTCTTTCTTTTTAGTTGCACAAATTTCTACCATACCGACGCTGCCTTGTAAAGGTGCTTGGAAGAAGCAATTTCAGGTCTGACGCCAACAGCGCACAAAAGCAGTTGCCGACAAGTGACGGCATAAATAGGATCCGCGACAGCTCGACGGCTATGGCCATACCACTTGGCCCGCTTCCATAGCTCATGCGAGCCACAGTCGGAAAGTTGGTTTTCGTTTTCGTTGATGGCGACTTATGATAAGATGCTCTCAGATCATGGCACGCACAGTTTTCGGCGCCGTCTTTTTAGCCGCTCTGTTGATTAGCTCAGCCTCACTCGTCGCCGCCGAATATTATCGCTGGGTGGATCAAAACGGTGTAGTTCATTTCACGGACAATTTGCATAACATTCCGGAAACGCAGCGAGGTAACGCAGGGCGCATACAGTCCATTGAGCCCCCGAGGGCCCCACCGCCTGCCGTTCCAGTCTCGCCAAGCAAGGCCTCGATCCCTTTCGAAAAGCAAGGACAGGTCGTCATCGTTGAGGCCACGTTGAATAAGAAAACGGCAGCAAAGTTCGTCGTCGATACCGGTGCAAGCTACACTATGATCTCTAGCGCCATAGCCAAAGAACTCGACATCGATACCGAACAAAATCGCCGGACCGCACCCTTCCAAACGGCCAACGGCATCATTCAAGCGCCCCTTGTGAGCCTGGACTCGATTACGGTCGGCGGGATGGAAATCCGCAATCTGACCGCGGCCGTGCATGATGTCCTTGCCGACTCAAGAGTTGCCGGCCTGCTAGGCCTCA
This sequence comes from Deltaproteobacteria bacterium, assembly GCA_020027655.1. GTDB lineage: Bacteria > Desulfobacterota > Binatia > UBA9968 > UBA9968 > DAIRFP01. Next base: position 11,888 of record JAHKKJ010000007.1, read on the forward strand.
ACTTCCTGAGCAATTTCCGCATGGACATCGACACTCAAAAGGGCGTGCTACATCTGGAGAAGAAGTAGCCGAGCGGGGCAGTTTTACGAGCAGCCGCTCACAGCCCCACAGTTCAGGCATTTGTAGCAGGCGCCGCTCCGAATCATGATGGCACCGCAGTCGGGGCATGGCGGCGCATCCTGCTGATAGAGGCTCGTCACGCTACTAATGCTAGCCACCGGCGCGCCGCCGCGCAGCGCTTGCGATGCGATCGGGATCACCTTCTTAATGGCGGTATTCTCCCTATTGCCGGGTTCCTCGGGCTCTTGCCTGACGACACCGATCTCTTGCTGCGCCTCACCGTCGAGGAACTTGGTCGCCAACCAACGGAAGATGTAGTCCATAATCGACTTCGCCATCGGGATATCGGGATTTTTTGTAAAGCCGGACGGCTCGAAGCGCATATGACTGAACTTATCCACGAGAACTCTAAGCGGCACCCCGTACTGAAGCGCCATGGAGATCGCCGTCGCAAATGAATCCATCAGGCCGGAAATGGTGGAGCCTTCCTTCGACATGGTTATGAAAATCTCCCCGGGCTGACCGTCTTCGTACATTCCGGCTGTAATGTAACCTTCATGGCCGGCGATATCGAACTTATGAGTGAACGATCTTCTTTCATCGGGCAGCTTCCGTCTAAATGGCCGAGACTCTTTCCCCTCCGCCGCGGCTGCTTTCTTCTCCTCTTTGTCTTTAGAGGTGTTTAGGGGCTGCGTCCGTTTTGAACCGTCACGGTAAATCGCCACCGCTTTAAGGCCTAGCTTCCAGGACTCCATATACGCGTGCATGATCTCATCCACCGTAACATCGGTCGGCATATTGATGGTTTTGGAGATCGCACCGGAAATGAACGGCTGCACCGCGCCCATCATCTTGACATGCCCCATGTAGTGGATCGACCGGCTGCCATTGGCCGGCTTGAAGGCGCAGTCGAAGACTGCCTGGTCTTCGTCCTTGATATGCGGCGCGCCTTCGATGGTTTCATGCTCGTCGATGTACTCAACGATCTCTTGGATCTGCTTGACATCATATCCAAGCCTTTTGAGCGCCCGCGGGACGGTATTGTTGACGATCTTCAACAGGCCGCCGCCGACTAGTTTCTTATATTTGATGAGAGCGATATCCGGCTCGACGCCGGTAGTGTCGCAGTCCATCATAAAAGCGATGGTCCCGGTCGGGGCCAGCACGGAGATCTGTGAATTTTTTACGCCGTATTTTTCCGCTTCATCGCAAGCCTCATCCCATGCCTCGCGGGCCGCCGTCAAAAGATCCAGCGGCACATGAGAGGGCGAGATCTTGTAAGCATAGGAGCGGTGTTTGTTGAGCACCCGCAGCATGGGCTGGCGATTGACCTCGAAACCGGCGAAGGCCCCGGTGGCCGCCGCGTTCCGGGCCGACTGCAGATAGCCTTCCCCGGACATCAAAGCCGTCACTGCTGCCGCATAGGCGCGACCTGCATCCGAGTCATAGGGAAGACCCAAAGACATGAGTAAAGCGCCGAGGTTAGCATAGCCAAGCCCCAATTCGCGGAATGCGTGCGCATTGGCGGTAATCTCCGCTGTCGGGTAAGAGGAATTATCGACCAGCATGTCCTGCGCCAGGCTGATGATGTCCACAGCGCGGCGGAAAGATTCCGTGTCAAACACGCCATCGTCCCGGAGGTACTTGAGCAGATTCAGCGATGCCAAGTTACAGGCCGAGTTGTCCAGATGCATATATTCAGAGCACGGGTTTGAAGCATTGATACGAGCGGTGTTGGCGCAGGTGTGCCAATCGTTGATCGTGGTATCGTATTGCATTCCAGGATCGCCGCAGAAGTAGGTGCTGTCGGCGATCATCCGAAGCAGATCCCGCGCCTTAAAGGTTTCGCATACCTCACCGCTCTTCACATAACGAGTCTTCCACTCCCGGTCTTCCTGGACCGCTTGCATGAACCCGTCCGAGACCCGCACCGAGTTATTGGCATTCTGAAAAAAGACGCTGCCGTAGGCCGGCCCATCTAAGCTGGAGTCATATCCGGCTTCGATGAGGGCCCAAGCCTTCTTCTCTTCTTCGACTTTGCACTTGATGAATTCTTCGATGTCCGGGTGATCAATATTGAGCACCACCATTTTAGCGGCGCGCCGTGTTTTGCCTCCGGACTTGATCACGCCGGCTGAGGCGTCGGCGGCCTTCATAAAGGACACGGGACCCGAGGCAGTGCCCCCGCCCGCCAATTGCTCTCTAGCTGAACGAATCTTCGACAGATTGACGCCGGAACCGGAGCCGCCTTTGAAGATAATCCCTTCTTTGCGATACCAATCCAGGATCGACTCCATGGTGTCATCCACCGCGAGGATGAAACAAGCCGAGCACTGGGGTTTTGCTTCAATGCCGCAATTGAACCACACCGGACTGTTGAAGCAGGCCTTCTGGTGCACCAGGATGTGGGTGAGCTCGTCGTGGAAGCTTTGCGCATCTTCTTCGCTAGCAAAATAGCCGTCCTTCCGGCCCCAACCCGTGATCGTATCGACTACGCGTCCGATCATCTGGCGCACGCTGTATTCTCTCTGCGGACTTCCCAGCGGCCCACGGAAATACTTCGAAACCACCACATTGGTCGCCATCAGAGACCAGGCCTTTGGAATCTCGACGTTCGTCTGTTCGAAGACGACTTTGCCCTTTTCATTGGTAATGGAGGCGGCGCGCTGCTCCCATTCGATTTCATCGTATGGATCTACCCCGGCGCGGGTAAAATACCGCCCTATTTTAAGCCCTTTTGGGGTCTTGGGGTCCCCTCCAGGGACATTAAATTCAGTCACTTGTGACATCGTCGTTGCCATCGCGCCTTACTCCCTTCTACCGTTGGATTGTCAATATATGGTGTGAATCACGCTTGGAACGTACTAGATTTTGTATTGGTAAAGCTTTTGATAAATTTTGTCAAGAAAAAATTTTCTTTCCCAGCATTTATTTTTAACATTGACCGGGTTTCCACTAAACCCTCGGCCAGATAATATTCTGTAGAGTCTCGACATCGCATCTGCTACATTCTTTTCTGGTTGAGAAAATGGCAAAGCACGACTCACAGATCGAACGGCTTGGACAGGTGCTCGACAAGTCTCTTAAGCGTATGGAGATTTCTACCCGGTTGGATGAGTATGGTGTCTGGCCAATCTGGAACGACATCGTTGGTACGACTATAGCCCGAAACGCCCAACCAGAAAAAATCCGCAATGGCACTCTATTCGTCAAAGTGACGAGCCCGGTTTGGATGCAGCAACTGCAGTATATGAAGGAAATGATTGCTGAGAAACTCAATCAACGGCTCAAGACAGATGTCGTCAAAAACATTTTTTTCGTCGTTGGACGAGTCCATACTGAAACCGCCGAGGTTGAGTCAAAGCCAACAGCTCCGTCTTCGGCTGCCGGAGAAGATTCCCGGCCCGATGAGGATTTTCTCGAATCAATACGGGACCCGGAGATTCGCCAAGCCTTCAAGCGGTTGCTCAAAGGCTACTCACGGCGGCATCGAAAAAACTAGCAGGCTGCTGAAAAAGACTCATATGCTTCGTTGCGCTCAATCGCCTCGCTCCAACGTACTGGCTAAGTACGCCTCCGCTCGTCGATTTTTCGCGCGCCTCGCCTCTGAGCCTTTTTGAGCAGCCTGCAAACAGAGTTTCGCTACAGCCTACTAATATAAAGGCACCCTTCCTGCCAACATCGCCTCAACTTCGGTCGTGTATTGCTTTCCCTTCTTATAAACTATGAGCGGCTCGAGTGCCTCGCTGCCACTTCTTCCACCCTTCACCGCTTCCACCAGAACGAGAGAGGCCTTGGTATCGGCAAAGGAATGGACCATCCGCAGACGCTTCGGTTCAAGATTCGCGTTGCGCATAGATTGCAGCAAGTCGACGACGCGGAAGGCGGAATAAACCATCGCGATTCTTCCTTTGACCGGCAACAAATAAGCCCCGGCTCGCAAAAAATCGGCAAGTCCTGCGGCAATTTCGTGGCGGGCGATTTTCCTTTCGACATTAGGGCTTATGCGACCGCTGGTCGTTCGTCGGTAGGGTGGATTACAAACCACGGCAGCAAAACTTTCGGGGTTAAAAGTTTCCTGGATATTGCGGACATCGGCTTGACTGATCGTTACTCTCTCTTGAAACCCGTTCATCCGGACATTTCTGTTGGCGCGATCAACCATACTTAGCTGAATTTCCACGCCCATAATCGACAGCGACGAATGGAGGTAGGCTAGGGTCAAAGCAATCACCCCGTTACCCGTCCCGAGATCGGCGATCATCTCTGCGCGCCGGCAAGTCATAAAATGGGCCAGCAGCAGCGCGTCGAGAGAAAAACGATAGCCCCTGCCGCCTTGAAAAAGTTTGAGCTTGCCTTCAAACAGCGTGTCTAATGTTTCATCCTCCCGTTTTAGGCTGTAGACTCCAGCTAAAACTGGCGCACGCTTATCTGAAATCATCGACATCGCTTTTGGGTTTTTTTCCGTTCGAGTCTTCACTGATCGTTTCTAATTGGTTAATTTATCTCCATTGCTTGAAAACTAGTGAAGTTTTCTATAATAGCCTGATTCAAGTATTGCGGGTCATCACAACAAATAATGCTTTCTCTACTCGCTCGGATTGGACGGTTTACCTTAAAGCAACTCGCAGGGATGGGTCGAATGTTCCTGTTTCTGTTTTCCGCCTTCGCCTGGACCTTTCGACCCCCCGCGCGCATTCGTTTGATCATCTATCACGTTAGAAGCATCGGCGTTGACTCGCTATCGGTGGTGCTTCTTTCCGGGGTATTTACCGGCATGGTCATGGGGCTTCAGGGTTATTATAGCCTTAGAAAATTCAACGCCGAAAGCTTCCTTGGCTCGGCTGTTGCCCTGAGCTTGCTGCGCGAGCTCGGTCCCGTACTCTCAGCTTTCATGGTCACAGGCAGAACCGGCTCGGCGATGGCGGCAGAGCTCGGCAGTATGAAGGTCACTGAACAGATCGATGCGCTCTACTCCATGGCGATCAATCCGATCCAGTATCTGGTCTCTCCGCGCATCATCGCCGGCCTGATCTCGATGCCGCTGCTGACGGCTATCTTTGACGTGGTCGGGATCTACGGCGCTTACCTCATCGGTGTCGGACTGCTGGGTGTCAGCTCAGGCAGTTATTTTGCGGGAATGGAAAGCAGCGTGGTTTTCCATGATGTCTGGAGCGGCCTTCTCAAGTCGGTGAGTTTCGGTCTGATTATCACGTGGGTTTGCTGTTACAAGGGATTTAACGCGCCGCCGATGGCTACCGGTGTCGGCCAGGCAACCACCGAATCGGTCGTCTTGTGCTTCGTCTTGATCCTGGTTTGGGACTACTTCATGACTTCGATCATGCTCTAGCAGGCTGCTGAAAAAGACTCATATGCTTCGTTGCGCTCAATCGCCTCGCTCCAACGTAATAAGGATTGGAATAGTGGAAGGATGGAATGGTGAATTGATGCGTTTAAAGCCCAAGACTCCAATATTCCCATATTCCAAAACCCCATTTCCGTTGTACGCCTCTGAGATCTTTTTGAGCAGCCCGAAAACAGAGGTTTTCACCAACTAGCTGATGATTAAAGTCGTTGACCTGCACAAGACCTTCGGTGGCCAAGCGGTCCTCAAAGGTATCAATCTGGAGCTCGAAACCGGCAAGGTCACGACGATCATCGGTGGCAGCGGTTCCGGCAAGACCGTGTTGTTAAAGCATCTGAACGCCCTCCTTCTCCCGGATCGCGGCAGCGTGCTGGCGGATGGAAAAGACCTTACCAAGCTAGGCGAGCGCGCGCTCAATGAAGTGAGACAGAAATTTGGCGTCCTCTTTCAAGGCGCCGCCTTGCTCGACTCTATGACCCTTTACGACAATGTCGCTTTCCCTTTGCGCGAGAAAACCGAAATGTCGGAGAGCGACATCCGAAAGAGAGTCGAGGAGCGATTAGCCCAAGTCGGGCTTGCGGGTATGGGCTATAAGTATCCAGCCGAGGTCAGTGGCGGTATGAAAAAACGGGCTGGACTGGCCCGCGCCTTGGCGATGGAACCGGAGATTGTGTTGTTCGACGAGCCGACCACCGGATTGGATCCTCTGTTGGGCAGGAGCATTCACCAGCTCATTCGTAAAATGCATGCCACCTTCGGATTCACAGGAGTCATCGTTAGCCACGATATTCCGGAAGTATTTAAGATTTCGGATCGAATCGCTATGTTAGCGAATGGGATCATCGAAGAGTTCGGTACGACGCAAGAATTTTTGGCGTCACAAAATCCCATAGTTCGGCAGTTTCTGCAACAAGACGCCGAAGGTCCACTCGCGGTTTTATAGGAGATTGCCCAGTGACTCAGACACGTACGGAAATAGTCGTCGGACTTTTTGTCTTGATAGGAATTGCCTGCCTCGGTTATCTCGCCATCAAGCTCGGCAAGCTGGAATTATTCGGAAACAGCGGCTACCCCGTGTATGCGGATTTCTCATCCGTAGCAGGACTCAAGTTGGGTGACCCAGTGGAAATCGCCGGCGTGAAAGTCGGGCGGGTGGAAGCAATGGGACTGGCCGATGATCGCGCCCGGCTCCAACTGCGACTTCAGGACAACGTCAAGCTTCAGGAAGACGTCATCGCCTCGGTACGAGCCCGCGGGTTGATCGGCGATAAGTTCGTCCTGATCACGCCGGGCGCATCCGATAAGCTCATTCCCCCTGGCGGCAAGATCCGAGAGACCGATTCGCCGCCCGATATTCCGGACTTGATCGGCAAGATTGTCGGGGGAGATTTAACCTCAAAGAGTGAAAAGAAAGATGCGAGCCCGAAATAGCTTAGCGATCGTAGCGACCACAGTTCTATTCCTAGGAGTAGCTCTGGTTGCGGTGCGGTGCCTGTAGCCTCTGCTCAAGCGCGCTGAACGGGCTCACCCCGTCACAACCGCGCTTGACTCTGCAAGCCCTTCCGCAGTATCGAAAGTTTGAAAGCGGATACGAAAGGAAGCTCACCATGGCGACTTGGATTGATTGGCACTCTCATCACACGGCCCCCGAAGCGGTGGAAACGTTTGCCGAGTTTACCGGCAAACGGCCGAAGATCGACGATTACGATTCCACCAACTTTGCCAAGCGGGTGCAGGAGATGGACGAGGTCGGCATCGACCTCCAACTGATCTGCCAGGGGGCGGGCCTGTACGCCGACCAGCTTCCCGCCGACCAGGCCTTGAGCACCGTTCGCCAATCGAACACTGTGCTCGCCGAGCGCATCGCTTCCCACCGTGACCGGCTTATGGGAGTCACCGCCCTTTCACTAAAAAACATCGATGCGTCCGTTGAGGAATTGGAGCGCACTTCGGCACGAGGCTTTCGCGCCGCTTTGCTGTACCCCACCGTGGACGGCGAAATGGTTGTGGATCTGCCGGAGATGAATCCGATCTACGCCAAACTGTCCGAATTGGGTTGGCCGATATTTCTGCACGGCGCCGGTCTTGCCAAAGACCCAACGCTCAAACGGCTTGAAGACGACGGCGCTGGAGTCGCCTACGCCGTCCTTTCCGACGCCGAGATATCGGAATGTGCCTTGCGCATGATCGCCAGCGGCGTTTTCGATCGCTATCCGGATTTACGAATTGTCATTCGTAGCTCCGGCGGCGGTCTCCCGCTGTTGTTGCATCGCTTTTTTTGGAAACACAAAGGCCCAAAGGGTGAGCAGCGCTATTCAGAAATTTTTCTCGAGCACTTCCTGATCGATTGTGCGAGCTCCGACGCTCGAACCCTGTCGTTTTTGATCGACACCATGGGGGAAGAGCACGTGGTTTTCGGGTCTGACTATTGCGGCGGCCTGGGCCCATTGAAAAAGGCTCTAGCATCCGTAGAAAAACAAGCTAATCCAGAATATTTGAAGAGCTTCACTGAAAAGAATTCCCGTCGGCTGCTGCACATTTAGAGAGCGACTATTTATTACCTCGCTGCGTTGAAGCCATGGCTTCTCAATACGACCTCACGATTATCGGCGGCGGCATCATTGGTTTAGCAACGGCTCTAAAAATCCTCGAAGCCTATCCCCGCACGAAGCTTTTGATCCTCGAAAAGGAAGCCCAACTGGCCCGGCACCAAACCGGCAACAACAGCGGCGTCATCCATTCCGGACTCTATTATCGCCCTGGATCCCTGAAGGCCCGTAGCTGTGTCACCGGGCGAAAGGCGCTGATTGAATTCTGTAACGAAAATGCCGTGCCCTATGAACTATGCGGCAAAGTGGTCGTGGCAACGAGCCAGGAAGAGTTGCCGCGCCTCGATGAGCTTCATCGGAGGGGCGTGGCCAATGGGCTGCAAGGCTTGGAAATAATCGGAACTGAGCGGCTCAAAGAACTCGAGCCCCATGCCACCGGAATCAAGGGACTCCGCGTCCCTGAAACCGGCATCATCGACTATAAGAAAGTCGCCGAGGCTTACGCC